>DASVFC010000724.1:0-12983 GCA_036380235.1 Vicinamibacterales bacterium | reverse complement strand
CGATCGATTCACGATGGGACCCGATACCGCGGCAATGGCGGCGCAGTGGCTGGGTGTGAAGCAGGTGGTGCCGATGCACTACGGAACATTCCCGCTCCTCACCGGGACACCCGACCAGCTCGAAGGCCGCTTGGCCGGAACAGGCATCGAGGTGCTGACGTTGCAGCCGGGGGAGACGGCCCAGTAGTGAACGGCGAACCCGTGTCGCCGCATCGGCGACGTTTTCAGAGAGACATTCGCAGCTTCTTAGCCGAGCTCGCCGAGCGGTGCAGTTCGAGGCGGATGTCTTTGATCGGGTGGTTCAGGATCGTGCTCAGCGTCGCGAGCAGCGTTCCCGGATCATCGTCGAAGTCGCCGTGGTGCCGCGCGCCGGGTGGCTGGCTCTGTTCAGGGCTGGCGGCGATCGGCGTCGGCGTGATCATCCAGGTCACCGACTTGCGGCGAACGAGGCGCATGAATTCCGGATAGCCGGCGCGACTGCCGTCGGGCATGACGAAGCTGGTCATGCCCATGATCGGCGTGCCATCCGAGTCGTCTGGCACGCGCGGCTGCTCTTCGAGAGCGCTCGAAATGAGGTGCAGCAGCGACTTGCCGTAGATGCCGGCGACGTTGTCGGCGGCTTCGGCTTGCTCGGTGAGCGTGATCATCAGGAAACGCCGAATGCGGCGGTCGTCAACGGCGTCGAAATAGGTCCGGTGAAACAAGTCGGTGGTGCAGGCCGGCGCCCAGAGCGCGCACGATTGCACGGTCACGCCGAGTCCTTTGCGCCCCTTCATCGGCCCCGACGTTATCTTGCCGCTCGCCGTCAACAGCTGCGTCGCGGGGGCGAGCAGGATGGCGCCGGCACTGTGTCCGGCAAGGTGCACTTCCACCGATGGGTCGCGTCGCACCAGCCGGGCGATGCGGTCCAGCGTCAGCCGCACGCCACCATCCGCCAGCGCGGTGGCCCTGGCTGCCGTGCGCTTGATGTCGTCCCAGTGCAGCTTGCCGCCCTGTTCCCGCGTCGCGGGTTCGAGGCCATCATCGAGCCGATCGAGCATGAAGTCGGTGCCGGCGCCGGCCACCGCGTCGTGCTGGCGTTCGCTCAAGGCACGGCGCAGCACGGCGCTGATCGTGTCCCAGAACCCCGTCCGCCACACAAACACCAGCGGGTAGATCTCCTGGTTCATCAACGTTGCGCGATAGTCGGCGGCGCCGCGTTGAATCGTCGCGCCGAGCGAGGCCAGCCCGCCGCCGGCAAACAGCAGCAGCCGCTTTTTCTTCCACGACCTCGTCGCCCTCGGAAAGTCTTCTTCGAAGATCGTGTCGAGGTCGTCGACAGACGTGCCATACGCGTCGTTGGACTGCAGGTGTCCGTCAGGGTGGATGCGGACGAGATGCTGGCGCAGATGCCGTACCACCTGCGTCTTCGAGGAGGGGTAGGCAGAGGCGGTGATTTGCGCCGCCGACAGCGGCTCACCGAGGAAGGTGGGAACGCCGAGTCGCGCGACCCACGTATCAAGGCCGTTCCGCATCCAGTCGTCGTACGGCAGGTGCGCGAATCCGCCGTCACCCCAGGCCGTGCCCCAGCTGTTTTGCACCCAGAAGCCGCGCTGGTCGTAGGCGACGATCGCCACGGCGTGCGAACCAAGGATTTTGTCCGAGGGTGCGATGGCCCCGGTCTTCCTGTTCGCATCAACCCACCCCCTGTGGACGTTCACGACCGCGTAGAGGATGCCGACCTCGGCGAGAGCGCAGTGCATGTCGATGAGGTCTTTGTGATTGACGCGGAAGTAGGCGCCGAGTGGGCGCGTACCGGCGTCGGTCGCGCGCTCCGAGGTCAGGCGTCGATCCTGGCGGGCCTCTCGAAACGGCCACAGCTCCCGCCGGCAGACGCCGTGACTGTACCAGCCACGCATGGCGCCGCGGGCGCTCGATCCGAGGTAGTTGTCGCCGGTGTAATCGTCATGCCGGCGCGCCATCTCGAACAGCATCGCTTCGCTGACCAGTGAATGATCGGGGTGCACCATCCGCTTGCGCAGCAGGTAATGGACGACGGTGGCGAGTGCGAAGCCGGTGCAGGCCCACGCGGTCGAGTGCGGCCGGCTGTCGGCGGCGCTGCCGCGCAGCCGTCTTCGCACGCCGTCGCGGGTTGCCGTTCCGGCGCCGAGTTGATTGAGGATTGGAACGTTGATGCGCTGATAGGCCGAGAGCGGGATCTCGCTTGGCACTTCGATGAGCGTCGGCCGAAAGATGCGGTCGCGGAAATCCAGCGAGTCTGGCCGGACGAAGAAGCCCAGATCCGGCTCGCTCATTGCGCAGGTCTCGGCGTGGCGGGCACTCGCGTCGCGGTTAGCATCGGCCGGGGATAGTAGCATGCCCACATGAGCCTGCCCGACCCATCGCGCATCGTCGACGTGCTGACCGCCTACTGGCGGAGTGCGGCACTGGCGGCGGCGATCAAAATCGACGTGTTCACCGTGCTGGGGAATCGGGCGCGGTCTGGCGCGGAGCTGGCGCGACTATGCAAGGCCGATGGTGCCGCGCTCGCGCGGTTGTGCGATTACCTCGTTGCGATGGGATTGCTGCGGTCAGCACACGGGCGCTACAGGGTGACGCCGGCCACCCGGCTCCTGGATTCACGACTACCTGGGTCGCTGGCACCGTTGCCCCTTTTCTTCATGGGCGCACCCGTCGTGGCAGGCTTTGCGGAGCTTGCGACCTTGGTTCGAAATGGGAAGACCTCCAGGGCGCGGCCGCCGCGATGGCCGGTGTTCGCGCGAGCGACGTTGCCGCTGCGCCGCGCGGCGGCGAAGGCGATCGCGATCGAGTTGGCCAGGCGCGGACTCGGCGGCGGTCGCATCCTCGATGTCGGTGCCGGTGCATCGCCGCTGGGCGTCGAGTTGTTGCGTCGCTCGCGGACGGCGACCCTGGTGGCGAGGGATCGAACCGACGTGTTGCAGGTTGCGCGGGAACACGCCGCTGCTGCGAGTGTCGAGGACCGCGTCAGGACGATCGCGGGCGACGTGTTGACTGCAGACTGGGCCGGGCCGTTCGACCTCGTCGTGATGATGAACGTGCTCGATTATTTCGACGGGGCCACGCAATTGCAGCTGCTGCGCAAGGCGCGGCAGACGTTGCGGCCTGGCGGCTCATTGGTCGTCGGCGCACCTTTGTTGAACCCCAATCGGCGCTCGCCGCCAGAGGCCGTCGCGTATGACATGCTCCTGTTGGCACTCGGTTCGACGGCGCGGCCGGCGACATGGCGAGAGCGGCGGCAGCAACTGCTGCAAGCCGGATTCACGATCGTGACGCGGCCTGCCGGGCTGGGGATAGTACTGGCCAGGACGCAGCGCGCAAAACGGAAGCGTTAGCGGCGCGGCGGTCTCACGACTTTTCTGAGCGCCTTGATCAGCGTCTCGGTGTCTGGCATGCCGCCGATAGCGGTGCGGCCGGTCGACACCACCGTGCCTGCCACCGGCGGCACCACGTGATAGCCGTCGCGCACCAGCGCGCGGACGTTGCGCTGTACTGCGGCGCGCTGCCACATGCGCTCGTTCATGCTCGGCACGAACACCACCGGGCATGCCGAGGCCATGATCGACGCCGACACCGCATCATCGGCGAGGCCGCCGGCGACCTTGCCGACGATGTTGGCCGTGGCGGGCATGACGATCATGATGTCGGCGCCGTCGGAGATCTGCACATGGCCAATCGGAAATGGCGCATCGGCATCGAACAGTGCCGTTAGGACCGGCGCACCCGAGATCGCGCGCATCGCGACCGGCGTCACGAACTGCGTTGCGCTCGGCGACATTACGACGCGCACCTCCCGGACGTGGCCGCCGGCGCGTAATTCGAGCACGAACAGCGCGGCCCACAGCGTGCCAATCGACCCTGTCATGGCCACAACGGCGGTGTCGCACAAGGTCGGCAATGCCGGGCGGCTGGCAGTCATTGCGGCGGCGAGATGGTATCATCGCGACTATTCGCAACACAAAATTGCAGTGGAGATGATCGGCGCCCGCATTGGGCAATACAAGATTGAATCGCAGCTCGGCGCGGGTGGAATGGGTGTGGTCTACCGCGCGTTCGACAGCCGGCTCGAGCGCCCGGTCGCGATCAAGGTCTTCCCGGGGTTGGAGGCCACGCCAAAGGCGCGGCAGCGGCTGCTGCACGAGGCGCGCAGCGCGTCGGCGCTGAATCATCCCAACGTCTGCACCGTCTACGAAGTGGGTGAGTCGGGAACCCTGACCTACCTTGTGATGGAGTTCGTTGACGGCCCTACCTTGTCGGCGGCATTACCGCCGGGCGGATTCTCCATCGACACGATCGTCGACTACGGATCGCAGATCGCCAGCGCGCTCGCTCACGCTCACGCGCGCGGCGTCGTCCATCGCGATCTCAAGGGCGCCAACGTTGTCGTCACACCCGAGGGCCGGATCAAGGTGCTCGACTTCGGCGTCGCGCAACGACACGCCAGGGTCGACGAAACTGAAACCGCGATCCGTTCGGACGACTCGTTCCTGGCGCCGGGCCGCGTCTCCGGCACGCTGGCATACATGGCGCCGGAGACACTAAACGGGTCGCTGGTGGACGGCCGCGCCGACATCTGGTCGCTCGGCGTGATGCTGTACGAAATGGCCTCGGCCCGGCGGCCGTTCACCGGGCAAACCGCCTTCGATCTGAGCGGACAGATCCTGCACGGCACGCCGGCACCGTTGCCGAACCACGTGCCGCACGGTGTGGCTGCGGTGGTGGCCCGCTGCCTGGCCAAGGATCCGGGGCGCCGGTACCAGGATGCCGCTGAAGTGCGGGCGGCGCTGGAAGCGATTGCATCGGGCACGGCGACGCCGTCGCGAGGCACCGTTGCGATCGGCAGGCAGTCGATTGCGGTGCTGCCGTTCACCAACCTGTCGGCGGAGGCCGACACCGATTACTTCGCCGACGGCCTCACCGAAGACATCATCGCCGAGCTCTCCAACGTGCGGCAGATGCGCGTGATCTCGAGCACGTCGAGCATGCAGTTAAAGGGCACGAAGCTGACCGTGGCCGCCATCGCCGATCAACTGCGCGTCGATCACGTCCTCGAAGGCAGCGTGCGCCGCATTGGCGACGCGTTGCGCATCACCGCCAAGCTGATCGAAGCCGCCACTGATTCGCCGATCTGGAGCCAGAAGTACACCGGCACGCTTGCCGATGTCTTCGCCATCCAGGAGACCTTGTCGAAAGCGATCGTCGACGCACTTCGGCTGGTGCTGACCGCGGAAGAGGAGCGAAAGCTTGCCGAACCGCACCAGATTGCCGATGTCGCCGCTTACGAGTGGTACCTGAAAGCCAAGCGCGAGATCCTGCGGTTCACCAAGGACGGCCTGGATCGCGCCATCGAATACCTGGCGCGTTGCGAAGCCATTACCGGCGAGAATGCGCTGGTGCTCGCCGTGAAGGGCGAGGCCTACTGGCAGTACGTGAACTCCGGCGTCAGCGGCGATCAGTCCTATCTCGACAAGGCGGATGCTTGCGTGCGCCGAGCGCTCGAGTTGAACCCCAACTCGCCCCACGGCCACCGCGTGTGGGGGCTGGTGCGCGTCCATCGCGGCGACATCCAGGGCGCGCTCACCGCGCTGAAGCAAGCCCTCGACCTTGCGCCAAACGACCCTGACTGCTTGATGTGGGGCAGCCTCGTCGCCGGACTCAGCGGCAAGATGAACCTTGCAGACGAGTGGGCCGCACGGCTGGTCGAAGTCGATCCAGTCACGTCGTTCCACCAGTTGATGCCCGGCACGATGGCGTGGATGCGCGGCGACTACGAGCGTGCGTGGGCGCTATGGTCGGCCCGCCAAGCCGCGGTGCTGGAGAACCCGTTGATGCGCCTCTGCTACGCTCACGTCGCCGTTGCTTCCGGGCGTGTGTCCGAGGGCGAGCGCATGCTCGCCGATCTGGCGGCGGCGCTTCCCGACAATCCGTTCGGACAGCTCGCGGTCGTCTATCAACGCGCCCTGGCCGGCGATCGCGAGCAGGCACTGTCGCGGTTGACACCCGAATTGATCGGCGCGCTCGAGGGCGATCCGCAGTACTGCTGGTTCCTCGCTCAGTGTTACGCGCTTGCTGGCGACGTTGACGGCGGCCTGCGCTGGATTGATGCGGCAATCGCGCGCGGCTTCATCAACTACGAGCTGCTGGCGGCAAAAGATCCATTCCTCGCCGTGCTGCGCGGCGATCCGCGTTACACCGCACTGATGGAACAGGTACAGCAACGCCGCGATGCGTTGCCGATCTAACGCTTTGTTCTTGACTTCGCTGTACTGCACACACGACGATTGGCCGCGTTCGTTTAGCGGCGCGCGACTTATCGCCCGCCGCGAGTCGTCCGCGGTCCGGCATGGCGCCGGCCGCAACCCCCGGAGGCAGTGTGGCTAAGAAAGCGAAGAAGGCTGCAACGAAGAAGACTGCGAAGAAGGCAGCACCCAAGAAAAAGGGCAAGACCGGCTTCTGCTAACAGTCACGCGGCGGGCGGAAGCAGGTTCTCCGCTCGTCGCACCTTAGCCGCGGGCCTTCAGCCCGCCGACCAGGTATTCCGCAAAGGCGTCGCCGATCTGGTCCGACGTCATCGCCCCGGCGGGATCGAACCACTTTGAGATCCAGTTCACCGCGCCCATCATTGCAAACTCGATCATCTTCGGATCGCCCGGGCGAAACTGGCCCTCGTCGATGCCCTGCTGAATGATCGCGCGGATGCCATGGTCGAATTGATCGCGCTTGGCGATGACGCGCTTGAGCAGCGGCGGCGACAGCGCTTCCGGATCGAGCGTCAGCGCCGTGCCGTGCAGGTCGTCGAGAATCAGGTGGACGAAAGCCAGCATCAGCTTGCGTAGCTTTGCTTCCGGGGTCGTCTGCTCGGCCTGGACAGCGGCCATCAGTGCGAGCAGCTTGTCGAGCGAGTATTCGTGACAGGCGAAGAGAATCTCTTCTTTGTTCTTGAAGTAATAGTAGAGGTTGCCCTTCGTCATCTCGAGCGCCGATGCGATCTCGTCGACGCTGGCGCCGTGATAGCCGCGGCGCCGGAACGCGGCAGCGGCGCTCTTGAGGATCTCCGTGCGCCGATCCGACGTGGTCGCGGGCATCGCGGTTTTATATCACACATTTGAACGAGCGTTTAAATTCGTAGTACACTGCGCCCGTGGAACAAACGGCCGCTCTGCCGTCGGTAAATTTCGAGACCTCTCCCGACCAGTACAAGCACTGGAAGCTCACCGTCGACGGCAACGTCGCTACGCTCGCAATGGACGTGCGCGAAGACGCCGGCTTGCGACCGCAGGATTACAAGCTGAAGCTGAACTCGTACGACCTCGGTGTCGACATCGAGCTCGCCGACATCCTGCAGCGCCTCCGCTTCGAACATCCGGAAGTGCACGTCGTGGTGCTGACCAGCCTCAAACCGCGCATCTTCTGCGCCGGCGCCAACATCTTCATGCTTGGCAGCTCGAGTCACGGCTTCAAGGTGAACTTCTGCAAGTTCACCAACGAGACCCGTCTCGGCATGGAAGACATGAGCGCGAACAGCGGCATCAAGTTCCTTGCCGCAGTGAACGGCATTTGCGCCGGCGGCGGCTACGAACTCGCCCTCGCATGCGACGAGATCTATCTCGTCGACGACGGCTCGGCGTCGGTTGGATTGCCGGAGACGCCGCTGCTCGGCGTGCTGCCCGGCACCGGCGGCCTGACGCGCGTCGTCGACAAGCGCAAGGTCCGCCGCGATCTTGCCGATGACTTCAGCACGTTGACCGAGGGCGTGCGCGGCAAGCGCGCAGTCGAAGGCCGTTTCGTCGACGCGACCTTTCCAACGAGCAAGTTCCAGGATGCGGTTGCGAAGCGCGCCCAGGACCTGGCGGCGATGTCGGATCGCCCGAAGAGCGGTAGTGGGATCGTGCTCGGGCCGCTGTCACCAGCGATCACCGGCGACGTCATCGAATACAAGTACGTAAAGGGCAGCATCGATCGCGCCAAGCGCACGTGCGAGCTGACGATCTCGGCACCGGATTCACCCCAGCCGAAGACGGCGGAAGAATTCGTCGCCGCCGGTGATCAGTCGTGGGCGGTGCGAGCGTTCCGTGAGTTCGACGATGTGCTGTTGAGGCTGCGCTTGAACGAGCCCGAGATCGGCACCGTCATCGTGCGCGCGGTCGGCGACCCGAAGGCCGTGATCGCGGTTGACGAAGTGCTCCACGCCAACAAGGATCACTGGCTGGTGCGCGAGATCCTCGGCTTGATCCGCCGCACGCTGAAGCGCATGGACCTCACGGCCCGCAGCTTCTTCGCGTTGATCGAGCCCGGCAATGCGTTTGCCGGCACCTTGTTCGAGCTGGCGCTCGCCGCCGATCGCGCCTACATGATCGATCACCCGGATGAAGACAACGCCATTCAATTGAGCGTGATGAACGGCGGCTCGTATCCGATGAGCAACGGACTGTCGCGCTTACAGGTTCGCTTTCTCGGGGAGCCGGAATCGGTGGACGAAGCACTGTCGCACGAGGGGCCGTTCGACGCGCAGGAAGCGCTCGAGGCCGGTCTCGTGTTCTCCGCCCCTGACGACATCGATTGGCACGACGAAGTGCGGATGGCGATCGAAGCGCGCGCCGCGTTTTCGCCCGACGCGCTTACGGGTATGGAAGCCAACCTGCGCTTCGCTGGACCCGAGACGCTCGAAACCAAGATCTTCGGCCGCCTCACCGCCTGGCAGAACTGGATCTTCCAGCGCCCGAACGCCGTCGGTGAGAAGGGCGCGCTGATGACGTATGGCCGTGAGGGCAGGCCTCACTTTGATTTCCGCCGGACCTGAAGGTCCGGCGCCACGCAACTTTCGGGGGCGGCGATGATTTCTGCTGACCGTATTCCAAACAACGTCGGACTCTCGGGCAACAAGCGCCTCCAGCGCGCGCTCGAACACTGGCAGCCTGCGTATCTCGATTGGTGGCGGGAAATGGGGCCGCCGGGATTCCAGGACAGCCACCAGGTCTACCTGCGGACCGCCGTCAGCGTCGATGCGGCCGGATGGGCGCACTTTGACTATGTGAAGCTGCCTGAATATCGCTGGGGCATCTTCCTCGCCGAACCCACGCACGATCGCCGCATCGGCTTCGGCGACTTCAAGGGCCAGCCGGTGTGGCAGGAAGTCCCTGGCGAGTTCCGCAACCAGCTGCGACGCCTGATCGTGATCCAGGGCGACACCGAGCCGGCAAGCGTCGAGCAGCAGCGCTCACTCGGCGCGCACTGCCCGAGCCTGTACGACCTGCGCAACCTGTTCCAGGTCAATGTCGAAGAAGGCCGTCACCTCTGGGCGATGGTCTACCTGCTGCACTCTTACTTTGGCCGTGATGGCCGCGATGAGGCGGAAGCGCTGCTCGAGCGCCGCAGCGGCAACGACGACACGCCGCGCATGCTCGAAGCGTTCAATGAGCCAATCGACACCTGGCTCGACTTCTTCGCGTTCACGATGTTCACCGACCGTGACGGCAAGTCGCAGCTGCTGTCGCTGGCCGAGAGCTCGCTCGATCCGCTGTCGCGCACCACGCGCTTCATGTTGACCGAAGAGGCGCATCACATGTTCGTCGGCGAAACCGGCATCGCCCGCATCCTCGAGCGCACCTGCCAGCTGTTGCGCGAGTCGGGATTCTCCGGCGACGTCCGCAAGATGGGCGGCATCGATCTGCCGTTGATCCAGAAGTTCGTCAACTTCTGGTTCAGCCAGAGCCTTGACCTGCACGGCAGCGAAGTGTCGAGCAACGCCGCCACGTATTTTGCCAACGGCCTCAAGGGTCGCGCCGAAGAAGACAAGTTCAACGACGATCACGTGCTGGCGGCGAACCTCTACATGCTCGACATGCTCGACGACAGCGGCCGCATCATCCGCCAGGAAGTGCCGATGCGCAACGCCTTGAACGAAGTGCTGCGCGACTGGTACGTCGGTGATTGCCAGGCAGGTGTCGATCGGTGGAACAAGCGCGTGCTCGAAGCGCACGGCATGTCGGAGCGCATCACGCTGCCATCGCGCAAGTTCAACCGCGGTGTCGGCGTCTACGCCGGCAGGCACTTCGACCCGTTCGGCAACCAGCTGACGCCCGAAGAATGGGAGCGCAAGAAGTACGACTGGCTGCCGTCACCCGAGGACAAGCAGTACCTGCACAGCATCCAGGTCGAGCCCGTCTACAAGCCCGGGCAGTTTGCCAACTACATCGCGCCGCCGCAGCGAGGCATCAACCGGCAGCCGATTGACTTCGAGTACGTGCGGACCGAGGCGTGAGCAAGATTCGAACGGCGCAGGCCGACGGCGTCTTCACCATCACGCTCGACGATCCACCGGCGAACACCTACTCCTACGAGATGATGCAGGAGCTGGATGCCGCCGTGCTGGCGGCGCGCATGGATGCGAGCATCCACGTCATTGTAATAACCGGCGCGGGTGAGAAGTTCTTCTGCGCCGGCGCCAACATCGGCATGCTCAAGGATGCCGATCCGAACTTCAAGTATTACTTCTGCCTCCACGCGAACGAGACGCTGAATCGGCTCGAGCAGACGCCGAAGCTGGTCATTGCGGCGTTGAACGGCCACACCGTGGGTGGCGGGCTCGAGGTCGCGATGGCGGCTGACATCCGTATTGCGCGACAGGGTGGCGGCAAGATCGGGATGCCGGAAGTGGCACTTGGCGTGTTGCCCGGCACCGGCGGGACGCAGCGCTTCGCGCGGCTCGTCGGCAAGGCCAAGGCCATCGAGATGATGGTTACCGGCTCGTTGTTCTCGTTCGAAGACGCGCAGGCCATTGGCCTGGTCAATCACGTCTGGGGCGAGGGCGATTTGCGCGGCCGTTCATTCGCCGAGGCCGTGCACGCATACGCCATTCAGTTCGCGCCCCCGCACCGCGCCTCGAAGGCCGTGGGGCACATCAAGCGCGCGGTGCAATCGGGACTGGAATCCGGATTCGCCGAAGGCCTGGCACTCGAACGCGAGCTGCAGCAGCGGCTGTTCGAGAGTGAAGACGCGAAGGAAGGCCTGCGCGCGAACCTCGAGAAGCGTCCGCCGAAGTTTGCCGGCAACTAACCGTCACTGAATGACGATCCGGCCTTGCAGGCCGGTATCGGTTTCGCGATTGTGGTCGTGGAACCCGCACGTGCGCGCGGTATTGAAGTTGCCGCTCGTGCGTTGCTGGCCGGGCTGCAAAAACCCCACCTGGTCCATCGGCGGGCAGTCGGTGTGCGACGGATGCGGATCCGAGGCCATGTCGTGCGCGACGTTGTGATTGTTGATGAACGTCACGCGGCCGCCGACGGCGATGGTCACCGTTGCCGGGCTGACCCGCCCGTCACTGCCGATGGTGATTGTCGCCGACGTCGGATTGCCGCCGGGGCTGGTGGGGGTGGTCGGTGTCGTGGGCGTCGTTGGCGTCGATGAACTGCCACCGCACGCGGCCGCGGTCATCGCGACCAGCACCGCCGCGCCCAATCCGTAAGCAAGCGAAGTACGCATTAGAAGAATTTCCTCGTCAGGTTGAACCCGAAATACCAGTTGTCGCTGTTGGTCCCGCCGCGCGCCACCTGGGCGAGCGTCGTGCCGAAATGATTCGAGAAGTTCAGCTGGAACACGTGGCCGCCATAACGCTGCTCGAATCCGAAGCTCGCCATCGTCGTTCCTGGATCGTAACCGGCGACGCGCGGGGAGCCTTCCGCAAAAACGTACGTATTGCGGGCTAGCCGCAAGCGCGCGCCAATGCCGACAGTGGCGGTGTAGTCGTCTTCGTCGTCGAAGGCGGCGTTCTCGATCAAGCGGCTGTTGCCGATATAGGCCGGCTGCAGATAGATGGCGCCGCGGTCGCCGAGCTCCCGCGACAGCACGACGGCGACGGCAGGCGAGAACTCATCGGTGAAATTGTCGGTGCCGTCGACGTTGGCGACGATGCTGAATCCGACGGGCGCGTCGGCGTCCTTCAGGACGTTGTAGCGCCCCTGCAGCTGAATCGTCTTGTCGAGCGAGGTGCGATAGATGCCGATGTCGAAGCCGGGAAACAACCCGTACTTCAGATCGAGGCCGACGAGCGCACCGCCGTCGAGACCGAACAGGCGTCCCGCGAGATCACCGAAGTCGCCGTCGCCGAGTGCGGTGGTAAAGCGGTGCGTCAGGCGGAAGTTGAACTTGCCGCGTGGCAGCCGCAGGTTGGTGTTGAGCGTGGCGACGTAGAAGTCCGGCTGCGCATCATTGGGATCGCGATCCCGATCGTCGTCCTGCGCCGCGGTGTCGGCGGCGGCCGCCGGATCTGCCGGCGCTTGCGCCGCAGCAGGCGCAGCCACCGCCGCGGCGATGAGCAGCGGAAGCAACAGTCGAAGCGTCATGATTCTCCTAACGAGGTGAGGCGGCCACCCCGACGCGCCAAGTCCGCGCGTCGGGAACCCCGGCTTTCGCCGCAACGACCAGCGTGCCTTTCATCTCTTCGTGGCCGTTGCCGCAATATTCGGAACAGAGGATGGGATATTCTCCCGGTGCCGAGGCGACGAAGTCGATCGTGACCTGATCGCCGCCGCGCGGCACTTTCTTGTTCACCTTGAACTTCTTGATCTCGACGCCATGCACGCCGTCGGCAGACGACACGACGAGGCGCACGTGCTCGCCTTCGGTGACCTCGACGCGTGCCGGCTCGAAGGTGAAACGCTTCGCCACGATTGGAACTTCTCGTGGCGCATCCTGTGCGCCGAAGGGTCTGTCTGGCGCGAGCATGTGGACGCCGTGGCCGTTCACATGCGAGTCGAAGGGCGCAGAAGCCGCGGCGAGGTCCTGCTGGGCATGAGACATTGCTGCCGCCCCCAACAAGAGCGCCGTCCCCGCCGCGGCAACTGAATCTGCTAGAAAAGTCAGTCGAACGATCACTTGCCGCTTCTATAAGCAAGGCGGATGCCGCAGCTTGGTGGCGCAATGACGCGCAATTCGGGCAGTGCAGCGTCACGGTGCCCGTAAGTAAT
>DASVFC010000723.1:0-6039 GCA_036380235.1 Vicinamibacterales bacterium | reverse complement strand
CGCCCGCATGTCGACGATGCGAACCTTGGGATCTTTGAGGTGTTGCGCGAGCCACGTGGTGTCGACAAGGAGTTCGGGCCGGGCATAACCGGCGGCGGCTTGCGTGCCGAGCATCAGGGCGAGCAAAAAGGCCATGCCCCGGATTGTATCGGAAGTGTCAAAATGACAGACGTCCTATGACCACCACGGTTCCGGTTTCATCGAAGCTGCCCGACGTCGGCCTCAGCATTTTCGCGGTCCAGACGAAGCTCGCCAACGAGCACAAGGCGATCAACTTGTCGCAGGGGTTTCCGGACTTCGATTGCGACCCGGCGCTGGTCGAGGCGGTGGCGCGCGCCATGCGCGACGGCCACAACCAGTACGCGCCGATGCCGGGCGTGCTGGCGCTGCGTGAAGGTATTGCCGCGAAAGTGGAGCAGCTCTACGGGCCGAAGTTCGACCCGACGACCGAGGTGGTGGTGACGTCAGGCGCAACGGCAGGACTGTTCGCGACCCTGACCACATTCGTGCAGCCGGGCGACGAGGTCATCCTCTTCGAACCGTGCTACGACTCCTATGTGCCGGTGATCCGGCTAAGCGGCGGCACGCCGGTGTTCGTGAGCCTGCGTTATCCGGACTACTCGGTGAACTGGGACGAGGTTCGCCGCGCGATCACGCCGCGTACGCGCGCGATTCTCGTCAACACTCCGCACAATCCGACCGGCACCACGTGGTCGGCGGACGACATGAAGCACCTGGCGTCGCTAGTGGATGGCACCAACATCATCCTCATCGGCGACGAGGTCTACGAGCACATCATCTTTGACGGTCGGCGGCATGAAAGCCTGCTGCGCTACCCGGACCTGCGCGACCGCGCGGTAGTAATCAGCTCCTTCGGCAAGACGTTCCACACCACAGGATGGAAAGTGGGCTACTGCGTCGGGCCGCAGCCGCTAATCGCAGAAGTGATCCGCGTCCACCAGTTCATGACGTTCACCGTGCACACACCCTCGCAGGTGGCGTTTGCGGAGTTCGTGCGGAAGGACCCGTCGGCAAAAGCCCTGGCGCCCTTTTATCAAACGAAGCGCGACCTGTTTCTCGAGCTCACGGCCGGCTCACGGTTCCGTCCTCTGCCATGCGCGGGCACCTACTTCCAGCTGTTCGACTATTCGGCGATCTCGAAGGAGAGGGACAAGGACATCGCGCATCGATTGATCGTCGAGCACGGCGTGGCCTCGATTCCGGTCTCGGCGTTTCTCTATCAAGATGGCGGCGGACCGGTGTTGAGGTTCTGCTTTGCGAAGAAGGACGAGACGCTGCGAGCCGCGGCGGAGCGGCTGGTGAAGATCTAGCAGGCAATGGGCGATGAGGAATGAAGCTGTGGGCAATCAGCGATCTGCACGTCGGTTACGAGGACAACCGCCGCGCCGTGCAGGCGCTGCCTTCTTATCCTGATGACTGGCTCATCATCGCCGGCGATACGGGCGAAACGCGCGCCCACCTCGATTTCGTGTTGCGCACGCTGCGACCCCGCTTCGCGCAGTTAGTGTGGACGCCGGGCAATCACGATCTGTGGACGCCGACCGACTGGAAACCCGAGCAACGTGGGGTCGCACATTACGAGCGTCTGGTCGCGTTGTGCGAGCGATACGGCGTGCTGACGCCCGAAGATCCCTACGCCAGGTGGCCCGGCGACGGTCCGCTCCGCGCCATCGTACCGGCGTTCACGCTGTTCGATTATTCGTTCCGGCCCGACTCGGTGCCGCGCGAGCGGGCGGTGGCATGGGCGGCCGAGTCCGGCGTCCGATCGGCAGACGAAGACTTGCTGGCAACCACGCCTTTTCCGCGCGCTGACGACTGGTGTGCCGCACGCGTTGAGGCCACCGAACAGCGCCTGGGCTCCTTGCCGAAAGACGTGCGACTGATCGTCGCCAATCACTTTCCGCTGCGGCGAGAGCTCGCCGTGTTGCCGCGCATTCCACGCTTCTCGATCTGGTGCGGTACGAGACTGACGGAAGAGTGGCATCGGCGCTTCAACATCGAGGCCGTGGTGTACGGGCACCTGCACCTGCGTTCCTCGCGCGAAATCAACGGCGTCCGTTTCGACGAAGTGTCGCTCGGCTATCCGAAGCAATGGAACCAGTCGCGCGGAGCAGCGGCCTATCTACGACAGATCCTGTGACAAACCAAATCTGCAATCTCAACTCTTAGATCTCAAATCTTAGATCTCAAATCTGAACGTCCGGCGTCACAAAACGAATCCGTATCGGCAAATCGCTCCCTTGCCGTCGCACCGCGAGCCCGAGGCGATGCTGCGGCGTCGGCCAGTCTTGCGCGAATTGCCACGTGTTCGAATCGTCCTGCAGTGACGGCTCGAATGTGATCCGCGGCGGCGCCGGCGGGGCGAGCGTGAACGCGAAGTCGGCCAGCGGCAGCGCCAGGCCGAAGCCGCGCGCCTTGATGTACGCCTCCTTGAGCGTCCAGTAATCGAAGAACGCTTTCTGTTGTTCGTCCTCGGGCAGTATCGCCAGGTCGTTGACCTCCTGCGGCGCGAAGAACCGCCCGGCCACGTCGTGCGTCAACCGGCGGCCGATGTGCTCGACGTCGACACCAACTTCGCGGCCGATCGTGACGGCGCAGGCAATCAAACCGTCGGTGTGCGAGATATTGAAGCGAAGATCCGGCACACCGCGCGGCCGATCGAGAATCTCCGGACGCCCGTGCACGTTCTCGACGAACGTCCAGTCTGCTGCGCGCACCGCGGCGTAGCGCGACAACATCGTTCGCACCAGCGCGCGTGTCAGCAGGAAGCGGCGTCGATCCCGTTCGAAGATCAGCCGGGCCATGCGCTCGTGTTCGTCCGGCGACATCAAGGCGAGGTAGGCGTCTCGCCGCGCCGAGGCGGCGACGTCGTCGGTGTGGACGAGGTCTACGTGTACCGCGTTAAGCGGCAGCAGATCCATGGCGTCGTTTTCGCAGGAAGAATACCGCGAGCGCGATCAGCACCGCCGTTGCTGCGAGCCCGATGCCGATCTCTGCGCCATGCGCCTTCATGAACTCGGCGGCTTGTTCGCCATAGAGCACCGCGAGGTAGCCCTGGCCAAAATAGCGGATACCGCGCCCGATGCCGACGGCAAGGCCGAAGCGAACTGGCGACACCGCGGCGGCGCCGGCAAGCAACACGAACACCTTGAACGGGACGGGTGGCGGCAGCAGCGATGGCACTACCACCGCGAGGAGTCCGTGTCGCTGATACAAGGCGATCGCCCGGTCGACGAACGGTCCCTTGAGGCGCTTGCGCAGGAACACTTCGCCGCCCCGGCGCGCCACACCGTAGAGCAGAAAGCAGCCGATGATCGATCCGATGGTGGTCATGCCGGCGTAGTACGGCATGCGTTCCGGATATCGCGTGCTGAGCACGATGATCAGGAGATCGTTGACCTGCGGGAACGACAGGAACGACGAATCGAGCAGCGCGACGATAAACAGCCCGATGCCGCCGACCTCGCTGGCCCATTCTTGAATGGCGGTGATGATGCCGCTCACGGCTGTTGCTCCACGTGCTTGGTGGTCACCGCGTCGCGCGGATACAGCGCCAGTCCCAGCGTGGCGAACAACAAGCTGCGGAACCGCCGGAAGAGCGCCAGCGCGCCGCCGCCGGCGAGACCGAGCGCCTTCACTACCGCCACGTTCGACGCTTCGAGCGCGCCAAGGTTGGCGGGGATGGCGCCGCCAAGCACGCTCGCCGAACGAGTGAAGGTTTCGACGATGGTGCCGAGCCACACCGAGATCGGCTCATTGATTGCCCAGAACACCAGCACGACCTCCATCGCCATCAGCCAGTAGCAGGCGATGCTGAGGAGCACGAGGTAGGCGATGCGCCGCGAATCCGTTCTCGCCAGCTTCAGGAACAGGTCCTCGACGGCGCTGATGGCGCGAACGGTGCGGCCCCCGGCCCATCGCCAGCCGGTGCGCCGGTGAATGCTTTCGATCAGCGGGCCAAAGTAGCGGCCGGTACGCAGGAAGAACAGCACGCACAAACCCAGCACGATCGCCGCCGTGACGGCGAGACCGCGAAACACTTCCTCCCAGGCGCGTGGCAGGATGTCTGACGACACCGCGAAGGCCGCAAACACGCCGACGCCCACGACGCTCATGATCCCCATGGCGGTCCGCTCGAGCACGGAGGCGGCGGCGCTCACTACCGGCGGCACGTGTCCCATCAGCAACACCACACGCAACGGCTCGCTGGCGACCCCGCGGATAGTGAAGTAGCCCACACCGTCGGCGGCCAGCCGGACACGAAATACGCGCCAGTAGCTGGGCCGCTCGTTGGCGGGGAAGCTGACATACCATCCCGCCGCACGCAGCAGGTGCCACCCGATGCTTGGCAGCAGCACCAGCGGCAGCAGCACCCCGAGCCGGCGGATTTCGCTCAGCGTCTCGGTGCGATCGAGGTTGAGCATCGTGACGACGAACAACGCCACGCCCGCGATGATCGCAATCAGCGAAATGATCTGCGGGACGGTACGGCGCATCAAAGGTTTTCAGGGATCAGGCGTTCGACGATCACAACGTCGCGCCACTGCCCGTCGAGCTTGCCGTGTTTTTCGTAAATGCCCACTTCACGGAAGCCCATCGAGGCCATCAAGCGGCGGCTGGCGTGATTTTCAACGAAGATGCGGGACACCAGTTTCCAGATGCCCGCCGGTTTAGCGGCGTCGAGCAGCGCGCGCATCGCCACTGTCCCGGCGCCCTGGCCGCGCACTCGACGTGCCACATAGACCGAGAATTCCGCGATGCCAGAGTAGCAGTCGCGGTTGCGATAGCTGGAGGTCGACGCGAAAGCGACGATCTCGCCGTCTGACTCGACAACGATGATTGGATGGTTGCCGTCGAACCAGGCCGCCACGTCCTGCACGGTGCGCGGCCGCGTTTCGAACGTGCCAACGCGATCCTCGATGCCTTCGTTGTAGATTTGGGCGAGGATAGGTGCGTCGTCTGGCGACGCCGGTCGTGCGGCAAGCGTCATGAGAAAGGGCAGTGCCTCTATGTTACCGCGTGTATTTGCTGTTGCCGCCGCTGTTTTGCTGCTGGTCGCAGCCGGGGCGGAGGCGCAACGGCGTCATCCGGTCAGCGGCCGTGTGTTTGCTCCGGTAATGGGCGTCGCTGGCGCCGGGTGGCTCGAACGCACCGAACGGGAACGAGAAGAGGCGCCATCGAAGGCGATCGAGGCGCTGGACCTCAAGCCGGGGATGGTAATCGCCGACATCGGCGCCGGATCCGGCTACTACACGTCGCGAATGGCGAAGAAAGTAGCGCCCTCCGGTCGCGTAATCGCCACTGATATTCAACCGGGGATGATCGAGATCCTCGAGCGACGCATCAAGTCTGAGGGCCTCGGTAACGTGACCACCATCCTCGGCGCGATGGACGATCCGAAGCTGCAGCCCAACTCGATCGACCTGGCGATCATGGTGGACGTGTATCACGAGCTGCAGCAGCCGCAGCTGTTCCTCCAGCGCCTCAAGCCGGCCTTCAAGCCGGGCGGGCGGCTGGTGTTGCTCGAGTTCCGCAAGGAAGACCCGAATGTGCCGATTCTCGAGGTGCACAAGATGAGCGTCGCCGAAGTGCGGGCGGAACTCGAGGCGGAAGGTTACGCGATCGATCGGGTCATCGACATTCTGCCCTGGCAACACATTATCGTGCTGCGCGTGAAGTAGAATCCGCGCATGCTCAAGGGCACAGCTCGGGAAGCCGCGGCGGAATTTTTCGGCACCTTCATCCTGATTGCGTTCGGCGTCGGCGTCGTTGCGCAGACGGTACTCAGCAGGGAAGTTAACGGCTCGTATCTCGGCATCAACATCGGGTGGGGACTCGCGGTGATGCTTGGCGTGTATGCGTCGGCGGGCGTCTCAGGCGCGCACTTGAATCCGGCCGTCACCGTTGCACTTGCGGTGCACCGGCAATTTCCGTGGAGCAAGGTGCTGCCGTATTCGATCGCGCAGGTGGCCGGGGCTTTCGTGGCGTCGGCGATGGTCTTCGCCACCTACCGCGAGG
>DASVFC010000722.1:0-5327 GCA_036380235.1 Vicinamibacterales bacterium | reverse complement strand
ACCAGGCCCTCACGCACGGCGAACTGGATCAGTTCCGCCGTCGAGTGGACCTCGAGGTGCTGCATCATGCGGTACTTGTGGAACGCCACCGTGCGCGCCGAGACGTGCAGGATGGCGGCCGCCTGCTTCATCGATCGCCCTTCCGCAAGCAACTGCAGCACTTCACGCTGCCTCGACGTCAACTGATACAGGCGTTTGCGGGCATGTGAATCGTCGACCAGGGAGCCAACAAGATCTTTGGTCAGCAGCGGCGTCAGGTAATAACGCTTGTTGGTGACTTCCCGAACCGCCAGCGTCAGCTCAGCTCCGGCAGATCGTTTGAGCAAGTAGCCGGACGCGCCGGCGCGAAACGCCTCGGCCGCGATGTCGGGGTCCTCATTCATCGTCAGGATGATGACCCGGACACGCGCATCCATGCGCAGGATCTCGCGCGTCGCATCGAGGCCGTTGAGCTGCGGCATCGACACGTCGAGAATGACGACGTCGAGCTTCAGCTGCGGGAAATCGATCAGGAACGCGCGCGGATCGGTGTAAGTGCCGACCACCTCGTAGTCCGATTCGAGCAGCTTCTTGCAGGCCTCGATGAAGAGCGTGTGATCGTCCACCAGGGCGAGGCGCACTCTCACGGCAGTTCCAGACAATCCGCTCCCCCCGCCGCTTCGCAGTTGCGGCCTCGCGGCATCACCTGCAGGTGCACTCGCCGGTCGGGCGGTGACGTCATTTTCGCCATTCATTGTCCCTCATCCACCCGCCGGCGCCGGTGTCCTCGTTTCGCCGCCCCGCCCAACCCCGGTCCGGCTGCGTCGGGCATTGGACGCAGCGTAGGAGAACGCCGCCGCCAGCCGCGATGCGGATCCGGCACCTGCCTCATCGCCGCCGGCCGCCGCCGCCGCGGCCGCCCCCGCCTGAAGGTCGATAGCTGCCGGAGCGCGCGCCGGATGATCCGCTGCGCGACGCGGTGGCGGCGCTGGTCCGCTGGGCGCCATCATTCCGCGCCGCGGCGTCGCGATTCAACTGATTGACGGTGGACGTATCAGTACGCGGCTGCGTGGTCGACGCGCCCTGACGGTTGGCGCCTGAGGGCTGTTGCGCCGGTTGATTGACGCCGCTCCAACTGCCGTTATCGTATTTCTGCCAGGAGCCGCCTTGCTGCCGGTAGACGTTGCCATCACGGCCGGCATAGACGTTCCCGCCACCCGACTCGGCGACGAAACCGCCGCCGGGGCCCGGTCCGCCGCGGCTCACCGCCGCGCCGCCTTCGCTGCCTCGAGTCACGCGCGTCGTATTGCCGGTGATGTTGCTCGTCACGCGAGAAGTGGCCGCCCATTGATCGCCACGTTGAACCGCGGTCGAGCCCCAGCTGCCGTAGACGTTCGATCCTTGTCGTGTCGATGCGACGCCACCAGTGCGCGGATTGTAGGCGTGCGCCGCGCCGCGTGCGCCGTAGGGACCGTAGGCGGCGGCACCGCGCGCATACGTGCCCGTGCGCGGATTGTAGCGAGCGCCGACGCCGGCGCCGCCATAAGGACCGTAGGCGACCGCGCCGCGTCCGTACGTGCCGGTCCACGGATTGTAAGACGCACCGTAGCCATAAGTGGGGTAGTGCGGATAGTACACAGGGTAGAAGCCGCCGTAGCCGACGTAAGGGGGGTAGTAGTAACCGCTGCCCCACACGGCGCATCCCCACGAGACCATCACGCCCGTGTACGCCGCCGCCGCCGCAAACGTCACCCATTCATCGTCGTCGTCATCTTCCACCGTGACGTAAGTCACGCTGTGGGCCGGTGAGCTGATCGGAATTTCGTAGATCTGTTGCGGCACGGATGACGCCACCTCCCACGGGCCGGTGGCCTGCTTCGAGACGAACCACACACCCTGGAAACACATGTAGTAGAGATCGCCGACCTTGATGATGTCTTTGTCGGTGTTGGTTGCGCGCGCGACGGTCGTTGAGGGAATTGGCTCGAACGCCGGCGTGCCCTGGTATTCCACCGGCGGCGCTTTCAGCTCTTTCTTGTTGACGCGCGCGGTCTGCGGCACTTGCGCGAGCAGCACGGCCTCGGCCGCCTGCACGGTGCCTGGTACCGACGCGAGCACACGTGACCGCTCGTGCTCGAGCGGAATGCGTTTGAAGTCTTCGGGCAGCGTCAACGACGCGAACGTCCAGGGACCGTTGAATCCGGGCGACGAGAACCATCGACCAGCGACGAGGTAATAGACGGCGCCGGTGGCGCCGAGGCGGAACACGTCGGCTTCGGTGTTGCGGACCCAGAGCAACTTGGTGCCGGCGACAGGGGCGTAGACCGGTTCGCCGGTCAACAAAATCAATTCGGCCGGAGTGGTGCTCACGAACGTCGACGGCGCTGACGGCGCGGCTTTGATGGGCAGCGTGGCGCGCACGTCTTTCCAGTTCTCGTCGGCGGGCAGTTTGCCGAAGCTCGGCGGCAACGCCGCCGCCGGTTGCCACGGCCCCTCGAATGATTTGGCCTGCATCCAGATCTTGTCGTGCCGCAGGTAGAACGTCGAGGTTGGCGGATGTTCGAACACATCCCAGTTGGTGTTCACCGCGAAGCGCAGATCGTTGTTTGCGATTGGGCTCCAGATTGGCTTGCCATCGAAATTGATCAGAATCGCCGGCCTGGTGCTGTAGAAGATCGCCGGCGGATCCGCCTTGACGCCGTTGACGTTCCTCGGACGGATCGCGCTCGAGTCGACGAAGGCGAGCACCCGATCGAGTGCAATCACGCGCTCGCGCTCTGGAATCGCGGCGTTCAGGGCGGCGGCAATCTGCGTCACCTGTTCTTTCGAGGCGGTGGCGAAATGCGTTTGCGTGATGGTGAACGCCGAGAAGTCGACCAGCCGTTCCTCGATGGCGACGCGCGTTTTCGCCTCGGCGATGATCGTGCCAAGTAGCGGCGCGGTCGCTTTCGTCGGCGTGTAGGCGACGGCGGCGTGCAACGTGAGCTGCTTCTGATCCGGCCATGCGGAGATCTGCGGCTCGTACATGACCAGCTGCCCTGTCGCGTGCGTGTATTGTCGCGGCCAGCCGCCATCGGCCGGTCCCGGGGCCGGCGCCGGCGCGGCCGCCTTCTTGGCCGGTGTCTGCGCCGCAAGATGGTGCGGCGGCACGGCTATCGCCGCCACCACTACCCAGACCAGCGGACGAACAATCGCGTTACACGTGCGCATGGCAACACTCCTCCTCTCGCGTAGCGTCACGCGTGCCGCGGTCCTGCGCTATGCGTAAGCGGCGCGCTGCGCCAGCGCCGAAACTGCATAGAGAGCATCTGTCAGGGCTCGTTAACCTGCCAGTGTGTAACGCGCGACGGGCCTGCGAGGGTCATCGAGCGCGCGAAAAGGAGTTCCCGATGAAGAAGTTCATGTTTGTTGCAGTCGCCGCGATCCTCGCCGCGGCCACGCCCGCGCAGGCGCAGTACGACGATCGAGCCGTGCACGTCAACCTGGGCGGCGGCGTCGCCATACCCGTGTCTGACGTGTCCGAGCGTTTCGGCACCGGCGCGGCGTTTCAGATTGGCCTGCTGTTTGAACCCCCACAGAGCATGTTCGGCTTCCAGGTTGAGTACAGCTACAACCGCCTCTCCGGCGAAGACAAGACCATCGACGTCTACCCGACGCCGGTCGCGGTGGTTCCCACCAGCAGCGCGTTGATCGAATCGCACCACAGCATGCAATACATCACGTTCAACGGCATCCTCAAGCCGGCCGGCGCGCAGGCGGTGAAACCTTACTTCACGGGCGGCGGCGGCGCGTACTACCGTTCGGTCAGCCTGACCACGCCGTCGGTGGGCTACACCACCTACTGCGATCCCTACTGGTATGTGTGCTACCCGGCTCTGGTCGAGGTCGATCGCATCATCGGCGACCGCGGCGGCTGGGATCCGGGCATCAACATCGGCGCCGGCGTGACGGTGGCCATGGGCGAGTCGGCGCAGTTCTACGTCGAGACCAAGTGGCACTACATGTGGGGTCCTGAGTTCACCGATCGCGATGGCACGTCGCGCAAGGCGAACGGCCAGTACCTCCCGATCACGTTCGGCTTTCGCTTCTAACAACCGTCTCACGCCGGAGGTTCCGTCAGCACGACGCCTCCGGCGCGAGGGACGGCCGTCAGCACAGGACGCACACGGCGCGGTGATGGTGTGACGACTGATTCCAACGGTGGCGGCGCCGTCACCGGGATTGGCCAGCAGTTGCGCGACCTGCTTCGCGCCAGCTTCGACGCACTGCCTATCAGCGTGTTGATGGCCGATCGCGACGGCGCGATCGTCGCGGTCAATCGATCACTGGAGCGCCTGGTCGCATATGCCAGGGCGGAGCTCATCGGTCAATCACTCGAGGTGGTGGTGCCAACCGCCCTCGGCGTGATTGGCCCGGCTGCGGCGGCGGCGCCCGGGGACGCCGGCCGCGACATGTACGCCCGTCGCAAGGACGGCGCGGAAGTTCCGGTCGTTATCCACGTCACGCCGATTGTCGTCGAGGCCCGTTCGCTGGTGATCGTGTCGATCCTCGATCTCACCGAGCGGCGTCACGCCGAGACGCGGCTGCGGCACGCCTTCGAAGAGCGAATTACGTTCGAGCGGCTGGTCGGCGATCTGGCGGCGCACTTCGTCAACCTTCGGCCCGAGGAAGTGCATCGCACGATCGACGACGCGCTCGCGCGTATCGGCCGCGAGCTCGGCCTCGATCGCAGCACGCTGTTTCAACTCGTTGAAGACGGCGGCGACTTCGTCCACACGCACCAATGGACTCGCCCTGGCTGTATGGTGCCCCCGGCCCGCGTCTCAGCGCTCGAACGGTTCCCGTGGCATCTGTCGAAGGTGCGGCGCGGCGAGCCGGTGATCTTCGCAGACGTCGATGAGGTGCCAGAGGCGATCGATCGCGACGGCCTGCGCTGGCTCGGCACGCGTTCGGGGGTGACCCTGCCGCTGGTCATCAAGGGCCGCACCTGGGGCGCGCTGACGTTTGCCGCCGTCAGTGAACCTCGCACGTGGAACGCCGAAATCATCAATCGCTTTCAACTGGTAGCGCTGATGTTTGCCAACGTGCTCGCACGGAAGGAGCACGACGAGAGTCTGCGCCGCGCCCTTGCCGGTCACGCCGACCAGCACACGCGATTGCGAGACGAGAACGCCTATCTGCGAGACGAGATCGGCAGCTTTGTAGACCCACCCGTGATCGTCGCCAACAGCGCCGCGACACGTCGCGTCCTCGACCAGGTGCGGCACGTGGCAGGCGGCGACGACCCGGTGTTGCTGGTCGGCGAAACCGGAAGCGGGAAGTCGTTGATGGCCGCACACCTGCATCAG
>DASVFC010000721.1:0-5902 GCA_036380235.1 Vicinamibacterales bacterium | reverse complement strand
CGATGCGCTGTTCGACAACGGCCGCCGCGGCCGCGTGCTGCGCGGGGCGAACAACCGCCCGCTCAAGTCGCTGTCGGACACGCTCAAGGGCAAGCAGGGGCGCTTCCGCCAGAACCTGCTCGGCAAGCGCGTCGACTACTCGGGCCGCTCGGTCATCGTCGTCGGACCGGAGCTGAAGCTGCACCAGTGCGGGCTGCCGAAGAAGATGGCGCTCGAGCTGTTCAAGCCGTTCATCTACAACAAGCTCGAAGAGCGCGGCCTCGTCGCCACCATCAAGCAAGCCAAGGAGATGGTCGAGAAGCAGGTGCCGGAAGTGTGGGACGTGCTCGAAGAGGTGATTCGCGAGCATCCGGTGCTGCTCAACCGCGCGCCGACGCTGCATCGCCTCGGCATCCAGGCGTTCGAGCCGGTACTGGTCGAAGGCAAGGCCATCCGCATCCACCCGCTCGTCTGCACGGCGTTCAACGCCGACTTCGACGGCGACCAGATGGCCGTGCATATTCCGTTGTCGCCGGAGGCGCAGATCGAAGCCGCCGAGCTGATGATGTCGTCGAAGAACATCCTGTCGCCGTCCAACGGCACGCCGGTCGCGGTGCCGTCGCAGGACATCGTGCTGGGGTGCTACTACCTGACCAAGGCCAAGCCGGGCGCCAAGGGTGAAGGCCGCGCGTTCGCGAGCATCGAGGACGTGTTGCTGGCGCTCGAAGCCGGCGAGGTGGAAACGCTGACGCCGATCCGCCTGCGCTACACCGGCGATCTGCAGGAGATGTCGTCGTCTCGCGACGACCAGGACGTGCTGCACACCGAGGTGCAGCGGGTCGAGAACAAGATCGTCAACACCACGGTCGGCCGCGTCATCCTGAACAACGCGCTGCCGAATAACATGCCGTTCGTCAACGGCATGCTGAAGAAGAAGGGCCTGCAGCAGCTGGTGCAGCGCTGCTACCTGACCACCGGCTTGCAGAACACGGTGGAGATGCTCGACAGCCTGAAGCAGGTCGGCTTCACCTACGCCACCCGCTCGGGGATGTCGATCGGCATCCACGACCTGATCATCCCGGAAGACAAGCGCAAGCTGTCGGACACCGCGAACGCGGAAGTGATCAAGGTCGAACAGCAGTACCTCGAAGGCGCAATCACCAACGGCGAGCGCTACAACAAGATCATCGCCGTGTGGTCGGACGTGACCGAGAAGATTGCCGACGCGATGTTCGCGGAGATGGAACGCCGCGACAAGGAAGGCAAGTTCAACCCGGTCTACATCATGGCCGACTCCGGCGCGCGCGGATCGAAACAGCAGATCCGCCAGCTCGCCGGCATGCGCGGCCTGATGGCCAAGCCGTCGGGCGAAATCATCGAGCAGCCGATCAAGGCCAACTTCCGTGAAGGCCTGTCGGTGCACGAATACTTCATCTCGACGCACGGCGCGCGCAAGGGCCTGGCCGACACCGCATTGAAGACCGCGGACTCGGGCTACCTGACCCGCCGCCTGGTCGACGTGGCGCAGGACGTGATCGTCTCCGATCACGATTGCGGCACGCTCGACGGCATCGAGGCGAGGGCAATCGTCGAATCGGGCGAAGTCATCGAGCCGCTGCGCGACCGCATCATCGGCCGTGTCTCGCTCGAGCGCGTCGTCGATCCGATCAAGGGCGGGCTGATTCTCGACCTCAACCAGGAGATCGATGAAGAGCTCGCCGCCGACGTCCAGGACGCCGGCATCGAGAAGGTGAAGATCCGCTCGGTGCTGACCTGCGCGTCACGCCGCGGTGTGTGCGCGCGTTGCTACGGCCGCGACCTCTCGACCGGCAAGCTGGTCGAGCTCGGCCTGGCGGTCGGCGTCGTGGCGGCGCAGTCGATCGGCGAGCCCGGCACGCAGCTGACGATGCGCACGTTCCACATCGGCGGCACGGCGTCGCGCATTTCGGATCAGAGCACGCTCGATTCGAAGCACAAGGGCATCGCCCGCTACGAGAACCTGCAGACGGTGGAGCGGCCGAATATCCAGGGCGGCTCCGACATGATCGTCATGAACCGCACCGGCTTCATCGTGGTGCAGGACGATAAGGGCCGCGATCGCGAGCGCTACCAGGTGGTCTACGGCGCGCGCCTCAAGGTCAAGGACGGCCAGCCGGTGGAGAACGGGCAGATCCTGGTGGAATGGGATCCGTATACGTTCTCGATCCTCACGGAAGAGCCGGGGCAGATCAAGTTCAAGGACATCATCGACGGCGTCACGGTGCAGGAAGACCTCGACGAAGTCACGGGTCTGTCGCGCTTGATCGTGGTCGACTCGCCGGATGAGAAGAAGCAGCCGACGGTCGAGATCAAGGCGCCGAATGGCAACACCATTCGCCGCTACATCATGCCGGTCAGCGCCCACCTGATGGTCGCCGACGGCGACATGGTCAACGCCGGCGACGTGCTGGCGAAGATCCCGCGCGAAACCACCAAGACCAAGGACATCACGGGCGGCTTGCCGCGCGTGGTCGAACTGTTCGAGGCGCGCAAGCCGAAAGACCCGGCGGTGATCAGCGAGATCGACGGCAACGTCAAGTACGGCGGCGTGGTGAAGGGTCAGCGCAAGATCCTGATCGTGCCCGACGACCCGAACGGCGAGCCGCGCGAATACAGCATCCCGCGCGGTGTGCACGTCAACGTCCAGGAAGGCGACCGCGTCCGCGCCGGCGATCCGCTGATGGACGGTCCGTCGAACCCGCACGACATCCTGCACGTGCTGGGCGAGAAGGAGCTGCAGAAGTACCTCGTGAACGAAATCCAGGAGGTCTACCGTCTGCAGGGCGTGAACATCAACGACAAGCACATCGAGGTGATCACGCGCCAGATGATGCGCTGGGTCCGGGTCGAGGACGTTGGCGACACGGAATTCCTCGTCGACGAGCAGGTGGACAAGTTCCGCTTCATGGAAGAGAACGAGCGCGTCATCGGCAACGGCGGCCGTCCGGCCACCGCGCAGCCGCTGCTGCTCGGCATCACCAAGGCGTCGCTCTCGACCGAATCGTTCATCTCGGCGGCGTCGTTCCAGGAGACCACCCGCGTCCTCACCGAGGCGGCGATCTCCGGGAAGATCGACTACCTGCGTGGCCTGAAGGAGAACGTGACGATGGGACGTCTGATCCCCGCCGGCACGGGCTTCTGGTGGTATCGCCACGTGCAGATCCCGGCGGACGAACCGCCACCGCCGCCGCCGGTCCAGCAGCCGTCTGACGAAGACATGGAGCTGGATCGCGAGATGGAATACCTGGTGGAGCCCGACGAGGCCGAAGCCAGGGGGATCACCGAAGTCGAATAGCCATTCTTCCGCGGACATCCGCCTTCGCCAAGTCTAAGGCGGACAAGCGGAGTAAGAACGGAGGGCACGAAGACTGCGGTCTTCGTGCCCTTTTTTAGTTTGTGTTCTTAGTGAGGCGATGATGGGTGTTCCGAAATTTGTCAAATACACCGGTGCCGCCGACGCGTCCACAGAGATGTTGGTCGAACGTGCTCAGGCCTTTCGCGATCAGATGCGAACGCGACGAACGGTGCGGCACTTTTCGGATCGTGCCATCCCCCGGGAGGTCATCGACGCTTGCGTGCTCACCGCCGGCGGCGCGCCAAGCGGCGCTAATCTTCAGCCGTGGCATTTTGTCGTGGTCAGCGATGCGGCGGTGAAATCCCGGATTCGCGTTGCCGCCGAGCAGGAGGAACGCGAATTCTATTCGCATCGCGCGCCGCAGGAATGGCTCGACGCGCTGGCACCGCTGGGAACCGATGCGGACAAGCCGTTCCTCGACACCGCGCCATATCTGATCGCGATCTTCGCGCAAAGCTACGGCGTGCTGGCCGATGGCCGCAAGGTCAAGAACTACTACGTTCAGGAGTCGGTCGGCATCGCCACTGGCATGCTGATCACCGCGATCCATATGGCCGGCCTCGCGTCGTTGACGCACACACCCAGCCCGATGGGCTTCCTGAACGACATTCTCAATCGACCGGCCAACGAAAAGTCGTACCTGCTACTGGTTGTCGGATACCCAGCGGCCGATGCGATGGTGCCCGACATTGGCAAGAAGCCGCTGGACGAAATCGCCTCCTTCCGGTGACGGGTGCGGTTCATTCCTGCGGCATCGTGTCAGCCGTTGCCGACAAGTGCTGCGCCAGCTGCAGATCTTGGAGCAACCAGCGCCGGATCTCTTCGGCGTGGGCCGGATCGTCGGCGCGTAGCACGGCGGAAGGATGGTAGGTGACGATCGTGTGCGGCGCCCACGATGAATTGGCAACTCGCCCGCGATCACGTTGAATCCGCACGGCCGGGCCCAGCAATGATTGCGCTGCCGTGGCGCCCATGCAGACAATCACGCGCGGGTTGATGCGTTCGATCTCGGTTTCCAGCCACGGCCGGCACGCGCGCACGTCGCCTATACGGGGCTTCTCGTGGATGCGGCGCTTGCCGTCGCGGCGGAAAGTAAAGTGTTTCACTGCGTTGGTGACGTAGAGATCGTTACGGATCAGACCGGCCTCGACGATTACCTCGTCGAGCACTCTGCCGGCTGGAC
This sequence comes from Vicinamibacterales bacterium, assembly GCA_036380235.1. Lineage (GTDB taxonomy): Bacteria > Acidobacteriota > Vicinamibacteria > Vicinamibacterales > UBA2999 > 12-FULL-67-14b. The sequence continues at coordinate 1,346 of DASVFC010000721.1, read as the reverse complement.
CGACAAACGGCGCGCCTTGCAGATCTTCTTCGTCACCGGGTTGCTCGCCGATCAGCATGATCGCGGCCATCGCCGGTCCCAATCCGAAGACTGCCTGCGTGGCGTCCTGGAACAAGGCACAGCCGCGGCACACGCTCGCCGCCGACGCTAATTCCGGCAGCGATGCATCGGCGGGAATAAAGGGCCGCGCCGACGGCGTCACCGCCGGTTGCGCGATCATGCCCGATACTCGCTCGGTCGCGCCGGCCAGCAACGACGGAATCAATTGCGCCTCAGGCAACGTCGCCCAATGGCGGCGTGGCAGTTCGCGGACCATCGCGCGTTCGTTGGCGCGTGCCGGGTTGAACATCGATGCGTAGTACGTGCGCCACAAATCTTCGAGCCGGTCTTCCGACGGCGCGTCTGATTGCGGGCAGCCGGGGCCAAACGTCAGGGTTTCGCCATCCCAATGCGCCGAATCGTCCGGTGTCAGGATCGACCAACGCATCACGCGAAATCGTTCGACGAAGAACGGCGCCGCCAAACGGGTGATGTAGTGATCGGGCCGATGCCAGGCAACGAAGCGCTCACCCTTCTCGTCCGTGACTTCGCGAAACCGTACGAAGGCGTGCATCTTGTGGATGTCGCGCGAGACTTGTTTGCGCATCGCCCGCAATCTATTGACGTCGCGGTCGAGTTCGTCCTCGAGAGCGGCGCGCTCGCCATGGGTCAATCGATACGCGACGCGGTAGAGCAGCGACCAGCGGTCGGCATCGCGATGATGTGCCGCCGATCGCGCCAGGTCGATGAAGGCGCGCGGAATCGACGCCGCTGATCCAGCGCCGGGCGGCCGGTTCCCGAATTCGAACCCGCCCAGTTGCGATTGCGATTCGCCGGCGGCGATGAACTGGACGGCGTCGGGAGGATGGTGCGACTGCAGCAGTCCCCGCGCGGCACGGCGCCAGCTTTCGAAGGTGCCGTCGATGCGCACGGCTCGCAGCGTCAGGCCGTCCACAACAGCGGCTGAACGAATTGCTCGACGTCCGGGGCTGCCGACACGGATCGTCCCGGCCGCCAGTCGGCGCAAACGATGAAAGGGCGGGCGAGCGACAAGCGCACTTTCAAGGTGCGTAGATGAGCGAGCGTAATGCGATGGAGGCGCCGGGCGCGGATGATGCGGTCGACGGATCGCTGACCGAGGCCGGGGACACGCAGCAACGATTCTTTCGGCGCAACGTTGATATCGACAGGGAACATTTCGGGATGCCGCACCGCCCAACTGGTCTTGGGATCGACGCGCAGATCGAGATTCGGTTCGCTGTCGGTGGTCAGCTCGGTGACATCGAACCCGTAAAAGCGTAGCAGCC
>DASVFC010000720.1:0-3718 GCA_036380235.1 Vicinamibacterales bacterium | reverse complement strand
GTAGGCGCGGCGGGACTGCGACAGGGTGATCCAGCTGCCAAATTCGGTCGGTGAGGCTGGCGGCGGATCGAGATGTGCCGCCACTGCCGGCAGCTGGAACAAGGCCGTCAACGCGGCGGCGTCGGAGAGGTGCACTTCGCGGAGACGGATGCCGTCGCTCGCGAGTACAGGCAGGGGGGCCACGGTCGCCTGGGTCACCGGCTTGGTCAACGGCTCCTGGGCTGCCAAAAGCAGGGGGGCGGAGCCGACGGGGAACCTTATCACAGCGGCAGGCAACCTTTCGCGGTGCGTCCGCGTCTACTCCTATTGCAAACCAATAGGAGCGCAGTATGGGTCCTATGGGTTACCAATATGACTCAGATCGAGAAGAACCCGGTGTGGCAGGGGACGTTGTCGTTGATGGTGCTGCGCACCCTGCTGACGATGGGCGAGCAGCACGGCTATGGCATTGCACGGAGAATCGAGCAGACCAGCGATGGCAAGCTGTCGATCAACTACGGAACCCTCTATCCAGCGCTTCTCAAGCTCGAGCAGGAAGGCCTGATCAGCTCGGCGTGGGGCGTGTCCGACAACAACCGCAAGGCCAAGTTCTACAAGCTGACCAAGGCCGGCCGGAAGCAAATCGAGCGCGACACCCGGGAATGGGAGGCGATGTCGGCGATCATGACGCGCTTTCTCACCGCGGACGGGGAGTAGCGAATGCGGACGCGGCGCGAGGTGTTGAGCTCTTTGTGGTCCTGAGGCTAGAAGGAACGAAACATGAAATCTGTGCGAGCGTGGATGAAGCGGCTGTTCGGCCTGTTCGGGGGCAATCGTGCCGAGCGCGAGTTGTCGGCCGAGATCGAAAGCCACCTGCAGTTGCATATCGACGACAACATTCGCGCCGGGATGACGCCGCAAGAAGCGAGGCGACGCGCGATCATCGCGTTGGGCGGCGTCGAGCAGACCAAGGAAGAGTATCGCGATCGGCGCGGGCTGCCGGCCTTCGAATCGTTCGTGCGCGACATGCGCCACGGCGCGCGCGCCTTGATCAAGAGTCCTGGCTTTACCATCGCCGGCATCGTGATTCTCGGCCTCGGCATCGGCGTCAACTCGGCCATCTTCACCGTGGTCAACGCGGTGGTGCTGAAGCCGCTGCCGTTTCCCGATGCCGAGCGCGTGATGCGCCTGTGGCAAACACCGCCGCAGACGCTGTTCACCGATCCGGTGTTCGCCATCTCTCCGGCAAACTTCATCGACTGGGAGGAGCAGAACCAGTCATTCGAGCGCATCGCGATCTACCGCGGCGGGCGCATGACGCTGACCGGCAATGGCGAACCCGATGCGGTGTTCGTGTTGCGGGCGTCGGCCGACTTCCTGCCGATCCTTGGCATGACGCCGACGATTGGCCGCGCCTTCACCAAAGAGGAGGATCGCGAGGGCGGGCCGCGCACGGCCATTCTCGCCGATGCGTTCTTTCGATCGCGCTTCGGCGGCGACCCGGCGATCGTCGGCAAGACGATCACGCTGAACCGCGTCCAGTACACGGTGATTGGCGTGGCGCCGCCCGCATCCGCGTTCGTGCAGCAGGGGCAGGTGTTCCTGCCACTCGCGTGGACGGCGGACGAGCGTGCCGTACGCAGCAACCACAACTATCGCGGCCTCGCCAAGTTGAGGCCGGGCGTCACCGTCACGCAGGCGCAGGCAGACATGGACGCGATCTCCAGGCGTCTCGAGCTTGCATACCCCGATGAGAACAAGGATTGGGGCGCGCTTGTCATTCCGCTGCAGGAAGACCTGGTTGGCGACGCGCGTTCGTCGCTGCTCGTGCTTCTGGGTGCTGTCGGGTTCGTGTTGCTGATTGCGTGCGCCAACCTCGCCAACCTGATGCTGGTGCGCACGCACTCGCGCGCCAAGGAGATCGCCGTCCGCGGTGCGTTGGGTGCGAGCCGCCTCCGCGTGATCCAGCAGCTGCTCGCCGAGGGCCTGGTGCTCGGCATCGGCGGCGGCATAGCTGGTTTCCTCGCGGCGTATTACGGCGTGGACCTGTTGAAGGCCGCGTTTGGCACGGCGATTCCGCGTGCGAACGAGATCACCGTCGACACCCGTGTCCTGCTGTTCACGGCTGCGATTGCCGTGGTCACCGGCCTGCTTTCGGCGTTCGTGCCGGCGTGGAAGCTGACCGGTCGCGATGCCAATAGCGCATTGAAAACCGGTCCGGGCCGCGGCAATTCATCCGCCGGCGACGGGCGCATTCGCAACCTGCTGGTGGTGTCGGAGGTGGCGCTGGCGTTGATGCTGCTCGTTGGCGCCGGCCTGCTGACCCGCAGCCTGAGCAGCCTGCGATCGGTGGACGCTGGCTTCGATCCGTCGAACATGTTGACGGCGACCATCGATATTCCCGATGCGAAGTATCCCGGCGAAGGGGAGCGCAACCAGTTCTACGGTCGCGTGCTGCAGAACGTGAAGGCGCTGCCCGGTGTGCAGTCGGCGGCGTGGATCGACACTCTGCCTTTACAGGGCGGCTCAACACAATATGTCGCCGTGGACGGCGCGCCGCCGATGAAGGAGTCGGAGATGCCGGTGGTGGCGGTGCGGTTGACGTCTCCGGGATATTTCGCCACCGCCAGGATTCCGCTGCTCGCCGGCCGCGATTTCACCGACGCCGACAACCAGTTCGGCCGCCGCCCGGTGGTGGTGATCAGCGAGGGCACGGCGAGGCGTTTCTGGCCCAACCAGGACGCGATTGGCAAGCGTCTCACGCTGACGATGATGACCAAGGAACCTGCCGAAGTGGTTGGCATCGTCCGTGAGGTGAAGACGGGATCGCTCGACGCCAGCGAGGCTGATTCGGAAACCGCAATCTACGCGCCCCGTGGCCAGTTCGCGTTCGGTGGCTCGGCGATTGCCATCCGCACGGCGTCTGATCCGTCGCTGCTGACGCGGTCGTTGATCGAAGCCGTGCGCGCCATCGATCCCGAGCAGCCGGTGCTCGACATCACGACGATGGCGGACGTGGTGGAGGAGTCGCTGGGCCAGCGGCCGTTCGCGATGCTGCTGCTGGCGTCCTTTGCGGCGCTGGCGTTGCTGCTGGCGACCGTGGGCATTTACAGCGTGCTGGCCTACACCGTGCGCCAGCGCGTGCGAGAGATCGGCATCCGGATGGCGCTCGGCGCGCCCACCGGCGGCGTATTACGGCTGATCGTGATCGAAGGGTTGAAGCCGACGCTGATCGGCGTCGCGCTCGGCCTCGCGTTAGCGGCAGCGCTGGTCCGCGTGATGACGACGATGTTATATGGCGTTGATCAACATGACCCGGGCACGTTTACGGTGGTGGCGGGGATCATGTTGCTGGTCGGCATCGTGGCGACGCTGGTGCCGGCGTTCCGTGCGACGCGTGTCGATCCGATAGTGACGCTGCGGGCGGAGTAGGGGTAACGGCAATCAGCAACCGGCAATCAGCAAGTGTCGGTTAGCGAACGCGAACGAGGCCGTTGGCAGTTGCCTTGTATTGCTCGGTGACGATCGTCCGGTCTTCGCGAAGCAGATGCTTGATGGCAAAGCCGTCCGGCAGCATCTGCAGCGTGGCACTCAACATGTCATCCACGTCACGCGTACGCCTTTTTCGCCTCGGCGATCGATCCGATCACGAGCTTCTCGAGTACCGACTTATCGAGGTCTGCAAGCTGCCTGAAGTACAGGCACGACTTGCCCATCGTGTGCTTACCGACCTTCGCCA
>DASVFC010000719.1:0-10282 GCA_036380235.1 Vicinamibacterales bacterium | reverse complement strand
GCGCACCAGGAATCCAGCTCGCGCGAGAAGACGCGTGTAATCAACCAGCTCGCGGCCCTCAATGAATCTGTTGAAGAAGTCGTTGGTGAACGCGCGATCGCCCGAGACCTTCGACAGCGACTCCTTCAACCCGTCGATGGTGTAAGTGGTAGCGACCTTGCCGGGTTCCTTTTGTCCGGGGCGCCCGAACTGCGTCCAGAGCGCGTTCATGAACTGGTCACCGGTAACCTTGCCGTTCGATCGATCGCGCAACGAAAGATCCAGGCCGAGACCTATCGCCTGGCCATACGTGTAGTAGGAGATGAACAGGTTCGGCCAGGCCGTGCGATCGATGGACGCCGCGGCATCGACAAACGGCGCCAGCCGGCTCATGTCCACGGCGCTGCGAAACATGCGGCCCGGGCTCAACGCCACCGTATTGATCACGTTGCCGAGCTCGGCGGCGAACTGATCGATCGTCATGATCCCGGCGCGTGCCTGCACCAGGCCGTCGAAGTAGTTGGTGAAGCCTTCACCCAGCCACAGGTCGTCGCTCATGTCGGCCTCTTCGAAATCGAAGGGCTCGACGCCGGCCGAGCGAATGCGCTCCATGTTCCAGGCATGAAAGAACTCGTGCGCCACGGTGCCGAGGATTCCGAGGCGTTGATTCGGATTGCGAAGGGCGCCAGCGCTGGTCAACGAGGTGCTGTTGCGGTGCTCCATGCCGTCGCCGCTGGCCCACGGCAGATAGGTGCTGAGGAACGTGTAGGTGTTGGTTTCGAACGCCGGCAGCTCGCCGAAGATCAGCGTCATCTCCCGGACGATGCGTTCGACGTCGGCGGCGAAAGCGTCGGCTTCAGCCTCGGTGCCATCGTGCGTCAAGGCAATGCGAATGGTCGGCGGCGGCCCATTCCTCTTGCGCCCGTCGTCCACCACGAACTCCCGCAGCGTGAAATTGCTGAAGTCCGTGGGGCTGTCCATCAGGTAATGAATGTTGGGCGCCGTGAAGACGAGCGCGTTGCTCGTGGGAAACAACTGGGTTGCGACCTTCCAGCTCTTGCCTGCCGGCTGGACGAACGTGACGCGAGCGGGACGCTCGAACCAGCCGCGTGCGAACATCAACGCGGCCGGCATATTGATGTGCGCGTGCACCTCGTTGATGCCGAGATAGGTGCCGTCGGTGCGATCGCCGAAGACCTTATAAGTCACCACGACAGTCCCGTCGTGACCCGCGACATCCCATTGATGAGGATCGGGCCGCGTCGCGGCAAGGCGCTGTCCCTTGCCGCCGACGATCGATACGTCGAACACGTTCTTCGCAAACTCGTGCAGGGCATAGCGTCCCGGCGACGTGCGCGCCATCCGCAGCTGCAGCGGACCGGCAGGCACACCCGGAAAGCGCACTTCTACCTGCATCCAGCGATGTTCCGGTGCGGGGAATGACAGCGTGTACTCCACCGGCGGCCCTTGCGCCCACGCCGGCACGCTGAACACGAAGACGACGATCAACATCAAGAAACGCGTAGCCATCGGACTTAGCTTAGCTAGAATCACCAGCCATGACGCAACTCCTTCGCATCATGGTGGTGGTCGCGCTCACCGCGACCGCCGGTGCCCAGTCCGATCCCAAGACCGCGGCATTGTCGTGGCTCGACAGCAACGCCTCGACCCTGGCCAAGGTGAATCGCAACATCTGGGGCTGGGCGGAAACCGGCCTCGAAGAAGTGCAGTCGTCCAAGGAGCTGCAGGATCTGCTCACGGCGAACGGCTTTACGGTGGACGCCGGCGTTGCCGGGATGCCGACGGCGTTCGTCGCCACGTTCGGATCGGGGACACCGGTGATCGGCATCCTTGCTGAATACGACGCGTTGCCGGGACTTTCGCAAGACGCCTCGCCTGAACGCTCGAGCCGAGCAGGCGTGATGGCGGGGCACGGGTGCGGTCACTCGGTGTTCGGCACCGGCAGCACCGGCGCGGCGATCGCGATCAAGCAGGCGATCGCCTCCGGGACGATCAAGGGCACCATCAAGCTGTTCGGTACGCCGGCGGAAGAGACCGGCATTGGCAAGACATACATGCTGCGCGAAGGCGTGTTCAAAGGCGTGGACACCATTCTGTCGTGGCACGCGGGCGACACCACCGCAGCGAGCTGGGATTATTCGAAGGCCGTCGTGTCGGTGAAGTTCAAATTCGACGGCCTCGCGGCGCACGCGTCCACCTCGCCGCACCAGGGGCGCAGCGCGCTTGATGCCGTCGAGCTGATGAACATCGGCGTCAACTACATGCGCGAACACGTCAAGGAAGACACGCGCATTCATTACGTCGTCACCAACGGCGGCGGCCAACCAAACGTGGTGCCGCCCACGGCGGAAGTCTGGTACTACCTGCGCGCCAACAAGCACACCGACGTCGAGGAGTACTACGTGTGGATGCAGGAGATCGCCCGCGGTGCCGCGGCGATGACGCGAACCAAACTGTCGGAGACGCGTGTGGATTCCGACATGCATGAGGTATTGCCGAATCGCACGTTGGTGGAGGTAATCCAGAGGAACCTCGAGCTGGTCGGTCCGCCGAAATTCGACGAGCGCGAGAAGGCCTTTGCGCGGGCGACGCAGAAGGATCTGAAACCGCTGCCCGAAATCGCCTTGTCGGAACGCATCGAGCCTCTGCCGCAGGGCGCGCCGGAACAAGGCCTGCACTCCACCGACGTCGGCGATCTCACGTGGTTTTTCCCCGTCGGCCAGCTGACGGCAGCCACCTACAGCTACGGCGCGCCGGGCCACAGCTGGCAGGTGGTCGCCTGCACAGGCACGAGCATCGGTGAGAAAGGGATGATGGTGGCGGCGAAGGCGCTGGCCGCGTCGGCGATCGATCTGTATCGATCACCGGAGCTGATTCAACGCGCGCGTGAGGATCAGAAGAAGATGATGGCGGGGCAGAAGTACATCACGCTGATCCCGGAGGGACAGCGGGCGCCGAAAACAATACGTTAAGAACCGAGCTTGGCGAACTCCTCGCGGGCCTGGAGCAACAACGGCAGATCGGGATCGGCATCCTTCCAGATCTCGAACAACCGCGTGAAGGACTTGCGTGCCTCGTCCGCGCGTCCGAGCTGCATCTGCGCCCGCGCCAGCATCGCGTACGAGAAGGGCATCGTCGTGCTCAAGTCGCCGCGGGCTTCACTCGAGGTCATGAACGTGAGCCCTTTCGCCGCGGCTTCGTAGTTCGCAAGCTGGAGCTGGGCCATGCTCCACACTGTCACCTGCTCGGTGTGCGCGGTGTCGAAGGTAACCGGCTCGACGAGCTTCAACGCCTCCTTTGGGTCACCTTCGGCGAGGGCAACGAGCGCGCGAATGACGCGTTCATTCTCGGCGGCCAGGGGCGTGTTCCCTGAGGATTTCTTGTTTTCTGCGATCGTCTCGTCCACCAGCTCGCGGGCGGCGGCGCCATCCCTGATGATGGCCGCCACCACCATCCGCTCATCGAGCGTCGCTTCGGTCAGGATGCCTTCTTCGTAAGCGGCTGCGACACGGGTCCGGGCGCGATCGTGCAGACCTGCGAGGGCCTCGCTGATCGCCAGCGCGGCAAGGTTCTGGCCCGCCTGCGGCCCGCGACTGAGTGCGGCCATCCGTGTCTTGTGCTCGGCGGCCAAATCGGCAGCCTCCTTGAAGCGGCCGCGGAATGCCGCGCCAAACATCCGGATGGTGATCATCTCAACTTCGTCGCGACGCCCTCGTACTGCCGCGAGTTGCTCTTCGGCGAGCGCGTTGTCGCCGGTGAGGATCGCGATCTGATAGAGGCCGATGCGACTGCTGGTCGAGTCCTGTAGCTTCAGCGCGTTGTTAAGCACCCGCCTCGCATTCTCGAAATCCTTCGCCTCGAAGTAGGTCTGACCGAGGTTGGTCCATGCCAGCGGCTGATCGGGCGCAACTTGTGTTGCCAGCTCCAGCTTGCGGATCGCTTCGGCGCGTTCACCCTGTTGTTTGTGGAGCAAGGCGGAGTTCACGAGCGCGGTGTAGTCGTTCGGATACGTCGCCAGCCACACGCGGTAGACGTCAAGGGCCTTCGGAACGTTCGGCTCAACGAGCGTAAAGTAGCGCCCTTCGATGTAGTGCCGCTCTACTTCGCTCGTCTTCTGCCGCAACTCATAGGCACGCGTCGTCATCTTGCGTGCCTCCTCCGGTTGCTGCAGGTTGCCGTAGACAGTGCCGAGCCGCGCGTAGGCCAGCGCGAACTCGGGATCCAGATCGATGGCGCGGCGGAAAAACGGCACCGAATCGAAGTCGCCGCTGGTGCGGCGCGTGCGTAAGCCCTGGCTATATGCTTTCAGCGCCTCGAGCGATCTGGTTGTCGCCTCTTCGATCTTCGCGTCGTATCGCTGGACCGACGCCAGGGACTCGCCGAGCTTCTCTCTGAAGCGCGACACCGCATCACCCATGACGCCAAGGACGGCTTCCTTGGTTGGCGCCTGGCCCTGCTCTTCGGCGAAGACGCTGCCGCGCAAGCAGTCTTGCGCGTTGAGCGTGATCACGTACGACGATCCCAGCATCGCGATGGTGCCGCCGAGCAGCGCCTTCGCGCCGGCGCGCTGGCACACTTCCCTGCCGACCTCCGCCGTGATCGGCGTCATGGGCTCGAGCGACATCAGCCGCAACGTCGCCTGCACCTGCTGATCGGGGACGACATTGAGGAACGGCGATTGGCGTAACTGCAGGGCCAGGGCTTCGCCGAGCGTATCGTCGAACATCGCATCGCCGGTGCGGTTGACCACCGTGGACAGCACCACAGAATCGCGCTCGGTCAGCGCCGGCATCGACACCTGCCGGTAAAGCACGAAGCCGCCGACGAGAAGCGCGGTGACCAACGGTGCGCCGATGAACATCCGCTTGCGCCATCCCGACGGTGACGCCGGCTTTGGCGCGATCGGCGTGGTTGCGTGGCGCGAGGTGGCCGCCAGCGTGGCCGCAGTCGACGCCGCCGATACCTGGCCCGTGTCGCGTGCGCGCTTGAGGCGCTTGAGTTCGGCGCGCAGCTCCGCGGCTCCCTGGTAGCGGAGCTCGCGATCCTTCTCCAACGCCCGCATCACGATGTGATCGAACTCCGCCGGCACGTCCTCCTTGATGGAGGATGGCGGCGGCGGCTGCTTCGTCAGCAGACCTTCGAAGATGGTCGCGACCGTTGCGCCCTGAAACGGCAACTGGCCGGTGGCCATTTCGTACAGGACTACACCGGCGGAGAACACGTCGCTCCGCGCATCGATCTCCTGGCCGCGCGCCTGCTCCGGGGACATGTATGACACGGTGCCAATCGTCGTTCCCAGCGACGTCAGCTGATCGGTCGGCGCCAGCGTGGCATCGAGATCGCCGCCGCGGAGAGATCGGCTCAACTTCGCGACGCCGAAGTCGAGCACCTTCAACGCCCCGCGGCGGGTGATGAAGATGTTCGCCGGCTTGACGTCGCGGTGGACCACACCTTGCGAGTGCGCGGCATCGAGCGCATCGGCCATCTGCCCGCCGAGATCCAGCACCTCGTCGAGTGGGAGCGCGCTACGGGAGATCCGATCCTTCAGCGACTGACCGTCGAGCAGCTCCATGACCATGAACTGCTTCGAGTCATGTGTGCCGATGTCATGGAGCGTGCAGATATGCGGGTGGTTAAGATTCGACACCACGCGAGCCTCACGCAGGAACCGCTGCGCCGCTTCCGGATCCGCGTTGAGCTCGTCGGGAAGGAACTTGATCGCGACCTTGCGGCCGAGGCGCGTATCTTCCGCTTCGTACACCACGCCCATGCCGCCCGCGCCGAGGCGAGACAGTACTTTGTAATGAGAGATCGTTTGACCGATCACGGGGTGCCGGCCTCCACTTCGTCGAGCACTTCCCGGATCTTCCTCGAAAGCTGCATCGGCGTGAAGGGTTTTTGCAGGAACGGCTTGCCTTCGTCCAATACGCCGGTCTTGACGATCGCTTCGTCCATATAACCGGACATGTAGAGGACGCGGATCGACGGCCGCAAGGCGCGCAACGCCTCGGCAACCGCCGGTCCGCTCATGTCGCCAAGAATGACGTCACACACGGCGAGATCGAAATGCCGCGTGTCGTCACTGCCGAGCGCGAGCCCGGCCCTGCCCGATGCGGCTTCGGTCACCGAATAGCCCAACCTGACGAGCAGCTCCTTCGACAACCGGCGCACCGACGCATCGTCTTCCACCAGCAGGATGTGTTCCGTACCACCCGGCATTTTCTCGGCTCCGGCTTCTTCGGCTTTTACTTGCGGCGCTTCGGCGCGGGGGAAGTAGATGCGGAACGTGGTGCCGAGACCGACCTCGCTGGACAGCGCAATATGGCCGTCGCTCTGCCGGACGATGCCGTACGCGGTTGACAGGCCAAGACCTGTGCCTTTGCCAACTTCCTTCGTCGTGAAGTACGGCTCGAAGATCCTCGCGCGGATCTCGGGTGGCATGCCGACCCCCGTGTCGGACACCGAGAGCATGACGTAATCGCCTGGCTTGGCGTCGGGCGTGTCCGCCGTGGAGGTCTCGTCCAGGATCGCGTCACCGGTCTCCACGTTGAGACGGCCGCCTTGCGGCATCGCGTCGCGCGCGTTGACCACGAGGTTCATCACCACTTGTTCGATCTGTCCCGGGTCGACGCGCACATAAGCGCTGGCGGCGCGGCCGTTCACCGTCATCACGATGTCTTCGCCGATCATCCGCCGCAGCATCGGCTCGACCTTCTTGAGGGCGGTGTTGAGGTCGATGATCTTCGGCTGCAGCACCTGCCGGCGGCTGAACGCGAGCATCTGTCGCGTCAGATCGGCAGCGCGCATGGCGGCGCGCGCAATCTCTTCGGCATCGGCGCGGCGTTCGTCTTTCGGGTCGAGACCGTACATGACGATCTCGGTGTAGCCGATGATCGCCGTGAGCAGGTTGTTGAAGTCGTGCGCGATGCCGCCGGCGAGCCGGCCAACCGCTTCCATCTTCTGCGAATGCCGCAGCTGTTCTTCGAGGAGCAGCCGCTTCTGCATCGCATCATCGCGCTCGGCCATGATCGCAGCGAGTAACAACCCGCTCAGCATTCCCAACGACAGGAACGCAAACAGGAGGAAGTGGACGAACTCGACCGGGAACTGGCTGAACGGGCCGATGCGCAACCCCGCGATGACGATGGCGTAGGCGGCGATTAGGGACGTGATCGTCGCGGCGCCGCGCGCACCGAATCGCAGCCCGGCCCAGCCTACGATCGGAAAAAAGATGAACGCGATCGGCACGTTGCGCGAGGCAAACACACCCCACAGCCCGAACATCAACTGCGAGCTCAGGAACAGGGTCGCCAGCAGCGCCAGGGCCTCGGCGGAGCGCCGCCACGTCCATGCGATCGGCCGCGCATAGGCCCACGCGAAGATCAGCGGCGCGACGGTCATCGTGCCAAGCCAGTCCCGTAGCCACCACAGCACGAACTCGTACGCCAGGGCCTCGGTGGGGATGCGGCCGCTGGCGAAATACACCGCAATCGACAGCGTGGCGCCAACAAGGGCACCAGCCGGGCCCGCACCGAGCGCGAGCACGATCGGATCGCGCACGCGCTCGAGTCTCGGATCAAATTTGAGGGAACGGAGAATCCTGACGTTGACGATCGGCTGCGCGATCTGGACGACGGCCATCAGCAGCGCGATCGGCAACGGCTGACGCGTCATCAGCAAGAGGAGAGAACCCAGGACCACGCCCGGCAGCAGGCGGTAACCGCCGATGTACATCGCCGCCGTGGCGATACCGATCGGCGGCCAGATCGGTGTCACGGTGCGGCCGCCCGCCGTGGGCATCACGACAAGTTCCGCGATGCCCCACGACACCAGCGCGATGATCAGGTTTAGTACAACCGTGGCGAGCCGTTCGTTTTTCGAATGCCACGAACGGACAGCCGCTGTCAGGGCGAAAGGGTGGAGCACGTGTGCTGAAGCGTAGCGTAGGGCTGGCGAAGTTCAAAGCCGCTGCCAGGCAAGTCATGAAGATTCTGTGACATCGGCCGCTGAAGGCAAACGCAGGACGGACTTGTGCCGTCCGATACTTCAAGACGATGAACTCATCACTCCGCGCCCTCAATGGCTTTGGGCTCGGCGCGCGTCCGGGAGAGAGTGGCCGCCTGCGCGACCCAAAGGGCTGGTTGCGCGCGCAGCTGTCGGGCGGACCGCCCACCCTTGCAGCGCCGCCTGACGCAACGTTCGAAGCAATCGCCGCCGCGCTTCGCAGCTTTCGCGCGGTGGCGCAACAAGCTACCGATGAGCAACGCCGTCAGGCGCGGCAGGAGGCGCGCCGGCGCCTGATTGCGATCGCCGCGGCAGAAGGCGACGCGGCGCTGACTGCGCGCGTCACGACCGACCGGCCCTTCATCGAACGGCTCGTCGCCTTCTGGTCGAATCACCTGTGCGTGTCGACCGGCGCCAAGATCCTGGTCGCGCCGCTTGCGGGCAGCTACGAACGCGAGGCGATCAGGCCGCATGTGCTCGGTCGATTCGCAGACATGGTGCTGGCCTCGGCCAGGCACCCGGCGATGCTCGTCTATCTCGACAACTTTCAATCCATCGGCCCGTTGTCCTCCGCCGCGCGTGCGGGCAACCGCCGCGGTCAACCGCGCGGGCTCAACGAGAACTACGCGCGCGAGTTGCTCGAGCTCCACACGCTCGGCGTTGATGGCGGCTATTCGCAACAGGATGTCCAAGAACTGGCGAAGATCCTGACCGGGTGGACCGTCAGCGGGATCAATCGGCCGGGGCTCGGCGGACGTAATCGGCGGGGAGTGGCCGCCACGGACGACGATCGAGTCGGGTTCGAATTTCAGGAAGTGCTGCACGAACCCGGAGCCAAAACGGTCTTGGGCGCAAGGTACGACGGAGCTGGCGTTACCGAAGGTGAACGTGTGATTCGCGCGCTGTGCGACCACCCTTCAACGGCGCGGCTTGTTGCGAGAAAGCTGGTCACGCATTTCGTCAACGACACGCCGCCACCCGCCGCAGTCGATCGCATCGCCGGCGTATTCCGCAATACGCATGGCGACTTGCGCGCCGTTTCGGAGGCGCTGATCGATTTGCCCGACGCCTGGCGCGAGCCGGCGCGAAAGTTTCGGACGCCGCAGGATTGGCTCGTCGCGGTGCTGCGCGCGTTCAACGCCACCGACGTTGCCGCCGCGCTGATGCCGATCCTCCGGCAACTGCGTCAGCCCTTGTGGTCGCCCGCGGCACCAAAGGGGTTCGATGACGGCACTGCGGAATGGGCCGATCCGGATTCGCTGCTCAATCGCGCCGAGCTTGCGCGCACGATATCGAGGCGTCTGCGTCTCGAGCGCACCGATCCAGCTGCGCTTCTCGACGTGATCGATATTGGCGCTGGCGATCAGCTGCACAAGTTCGTATCCGACAGTTCGATTCCTGCCGACGAACGAGTAGCGCTCGTGCTCGCAGGACCAGCATTCCAGTGGAGATGATGATGGACCGCCGATCTTTCATGAAGCAGATGTGCCTCGGCGGCATCGCGACGTTCGCGTTGCCGGGCGTAACGTTTGCGCAGGTCAAGCATGGCGGCCGCTTCGTGTTCGTGCTGCTGCGTGGCGGGTTCGACGGCCTCGCCGCCGTCGTGCCGTACGGTGATGATAGCTACGCGCAGATCAGAAGCGGCTTTGCGTTCGAAGAGGCGGAACTGTTCGCGCTGAACGACACGTTTGCCCTGGCGCCGGGCCTCGCGCCGCTGCGAGAACTGTGGCAGGCCAACGAGCTTGTCGCCGTGCATGCGATGGCCATTCCGTATCGCACGCGGAGTCACTTCGACGGCCAGGCCATTCTCGAAACGGGGATCGATCGCCCGGTCGGTTCTTCTGACGGCTGGATGAATCGGTTGCTGCAGGTGATGTCGGGCCAGCGGTCGGGCATTGCGATCGCTGCGGGCATGCCGCGGCTGCTCAGCGGGTCGTACGAAGTGCAGACATGGTCGCCGACCCAGCTGGGTGCCGTTGACGATGCGTACTTGCAGCGGCTTGGCGCGCTGTATCGCAACGACAAGGCGCTGTATGGCCGGTTCGAAGCGGCGATCCAGCAGCAAGAGACCGTTGGCGAAGAGCCGATGGCGCGTGGCAACGCGCGCCGTAACGGTGTTACGCCGATCATGCGCGCGGCGGCAAAGATCCTCAGGCAAGACACCGGACCGAACATCGCGGCGATGGAGTTCAGCGGCTGGGACACGCATGCGAACCAGGGGCTGGCGGGAGGCGCGCTCGATCGACTGCTCGGACAACTGGCCGACGGACTGATCGCG
>DASVFC010000718.1:0-2687 GCA_036380235.1 Vicinamibacterales bacterium | reverse complement strand
GCGTACTTGTTCGTCATCACCGAGCCGGCGGCTTCGAGCACGGCATTACTGACGAAGTTTTCCGACGCGATCAGCTCGAGGCCTTCAGCCTGTCGTTGAGTTTCGTGCGCAATCGCCGCCGCGATTTCGGGATCAGCTTGCGCAAGGGAGCGTTGCATCAATGGCAGGGACATGCGGATCCTCAGTTTACCCTCGGAACCCACGAACCCACGAACCCCAGAACCTTTGGAACCTTGGAACCAACCCTTGGAACCTTTGGAACCGTTGGAACCTATGGAACCGTTCTTAATGCTCGATCGCGTGAATCTTGCTGACGCGGTTGGCGTGGCGCCCGCCTTCGAAAGGCGTTTGCAGGAAGGTCTTGATGATCTCGCGGGCGCGCGACTCCGGCAGCACGCGCGCCCCGAGCGTGATCACGTTCAGGTCGTTGTGCTCGCGCGACAGTTTCGCGGTGTCGGTGTCGACAATGGCGGCCGAGCGGATACCGTCGACCTTGTTGGCGGCGATCGCCATGCCGACGCCGGTGCCGCAGACGAGGATGCCGCGATCGAAGCGGCCGCCGGCGACACCTTCCGCCACCGCGCGCGCGAAGTCGGGATAGTCCACGGACTGGCCGTTGCTGGTGCCGAAATCTTCGTAGGGGACGCCCATCTCGTCGAGCAGGCGTTTGAGGGAATCCTTCAGTTGATAGCCCGCGTGGTCCGCGCCAATTGCGATCTTCATGCGCGCCCGTATTGTAAAGGGGCCTGGCACCTTTACATCGGTTTTTGTTTCAAATTTTTCAAACTCCAAACGGCGGTCGGCAGAAATTGCATCAGAATCGGATGTTAAGGTGCCAGGCCCTTTTACAAGTGGGACGCCGTCGGTCGTGGTGACGGCGAAAGGTGAGAACCGGATTCGCGGCGGCCATCCTTGGGTCTACCGTTCGGATGTCGCCGACGTGCGCGACGTGGAACCGGGCGTCGTCGTCGAAGTGTACGGGCCGCGGCAGCGTCTGCTTGGCCACGCGCTGTTCAGCGACCGCTCGCAGATCACCATCCGGATGATTTCCCACGACGCGGCCCCGATCGATGAAGCGTTCTGGCGCGGCCGCCTGCAGCGCGCCATCGCGTTTCGCGACAGCCTCGACATCAACGCCACCGCCTTTCGGCTCGTGCACGGCGAAGCCGATCTGCTGCCGTCGTTAATCGTCGACCGCTATGACAACTACCTCGTCATGCAGGCGCTGTCGCAGGGGATGGATCGCCTGGCGTCGACGATCACGGCACTGCTCGTCGAGCTGACCGGCGTCGCCGGCGTGCTGGCCCGCAACGATCCGAAAGTGCGGCAACTCGAGGGCCTCGAGCAGAAGGTCGAAGTCATGCACGGCGAAGTGCCGGCGGCGATCACGGTGCGCGAGGCGGGCGTCACCTACGTCGTCGATCCGTGGCGCGGCCAGAAGACCGGCTTGTTTCTCGATCAACGCGAGAACAGGGAAGCAGCCGCGCGTTACGCACATGGGCGCCTGCTCGATTGTTTCAGTTACAACGGCGGGTTTGCGTTGGTGCTGGCGCCGAAGTGTGAATCGGTAGAAGCGCTTGATGTCTCGGCGGAGGCAGTCGCGCGAATCTCAGCGAACGCGAGCGCCAATGGGCTGACCAACGTCACGGCGCGCGAAGCAAACGTGTTCGACGAACTGCGGCACCTTGAACGCGAGGGTGCGCGCTACGACACCATCGTCCTGGACCCGCCGGCATTTGCGAAAAACAAGGCGTCAATCCCGAACGCGCTGGCAGGATACAAGGAGATCAACTTGCGCGCCTTGCGGCTGCTGAACCCCGGCGGCTACCTGATTACGTGCAGTTGCTCGTATAACGTCGACGAGGCGATGTTCGCAGAGGCGGTTTTTGAAGCCTCCGCCGATGCCCGTATCCCTGTGGCCGTGGTGGAAAAACGCATGCAGGGGCGCGACCATCCGGTGCTGCTTGGCGTGCCGGAAACCTATTACCTGAAGAGCTTTATCCTCCGAAAACTAGCCTAGAATGAGAGGTCAGCCTGCCGGCGTTCCCAGGCCGCACCAAAGCGGTGGAGGCGCGTAAACGGCCGGTGGCTACATTCGCGTAAGTGATGGTAGCCATTAGGGCTTTGAGGGAGTGACAAGTTCGTAACGTCACGTGTACACTCCCCAACCGCAAGTCCGTAAACCTTCGGAGGGGAAAGATGGTCAAGGGTCTTTTCGGCCGGGTACTGAGTGGAGCGGTGGGCGTCGCTGGCCTGCTGGCGGCTCCGGCGTCGCTATCCGCTCAAACCGCCGCCGTGCCGACGTTCACCAAAGACGTCGCGCCAATTTTCCAGAAGAAATGCGAGTCGTGCCACCGTCCAGACTCCATTGCTCCGATGTCGTTGATTACGTATCAAGAGGCGCGTCCGTGGGCGCGCTCGATTCGTGATCGCGTGGCGTCGCGCAACATGCCGCCCTGGCACATCGACCCGACGGTCGGTATCCAGCACTACAAGGGCGACCGTTCGCTGACTCAGAAGGAAATCGACACCATCGTCGCCTGGGCGGGCAACGGCGCGCCGCAGGGCAATCCCGCCGACATGCCGCCCGCGATCAAGTGGGATGACGGCAATGGCTGGAACTACGCCAAGGAACTCGGCCGCGAACCGGATCTGATCATCCGCTCGCCGAAGTACACGCAGAAGGC
>DASVFC010000717.1:0-6333 GCA_036380235.1 Vicinamibacterales bacterium | reverse complement strand
ACGGGTGCGGCGGGTGCAGCGGGTGCAGCGGGTGCAGCGGGTGCGACGGGTGCGACGGGTGCGGCGGGTGCAGCGGGTGCAGCGGGTGCAGCGGGTGCGACGGGTGCGACGGGTGCAGCGGGTGCAGCGGGTGCGTCGAGTGCAGCGGGTGCGACGGGTGCGACGGGTGCAGCGGGTGCGTCGAGTGCAGCGGGTGCGACCGCCACGATGAGCATCACCGATGGGGTGGCGGCGACCGCTCGTCGAACTGCACGGCTGCTCGTGGCGGAGATTCGTCTTTTCCATGAGCCGGTCGTCAATGAAGCACGAACGCACGGCAACCTGTTGTCTCGGCTGGCCCCTGAAATTGCGAAGGCCCGTCAGGCGTATAACGATCGAGTGCCTGCCGATGTTCGCAGCAACACGGATTATTTTCACCAGGAGCTCGTCCGCACCCTGGCTGGCGGAGATGCGACACTGTTAGGAAATCTCGTCTGACCCGATGAACGTAAAAATCCCCTCAATCGTCCTCGGGGCGGCGCTGGCTGTCGGCGTTTCGCTCTCCGGTGAACAAATGCTCGTTCCCGGGCGGGCGGGTGCGCCGGCATTGCCGGTGAAACTGTCGCCGACCGCACATCCGCCGATTCCATCGGATCTCTCGTCGATGTGGCTGGCGCCGGCACAAGGCGCGAAACCAACGCCGTCGATGGCCAGTTTCGTTCGCGGCGTGAAGCTGCTCGAAGAAGAAGATCGCGCCACGGCCGCGTTGCCGCTCGTCAGCGACAGCGCGCTCCTGGCCACGCCGTTGGCCGACTACGCGCGTTATTACCGCGGCCTGGCATTGATGAAGTTGCAGCGCTATAACGAGGCCGCCGTGATCCTCGGCGACCTGGCCTCGCGTCAGATCGAAGGACACCTGCCGGAGGATGCCGCGTTCCTGCAAGCCGAGGTGCGTGAGGCACAGCAGGATTACAAGGGCGCGGTCGCCGTCTACGAAGCCTTGGTGACGCGAAAGCTGGCGCGACCGGCATTGGCGTGGTTGCGTCTTGGCCAGGCCGCAAGCCGGGCCGGGCAGCCGATGCGTTCCGTTGAGGCCTTGCAGCGCGCCTACTACGACTATCCGACGACGTACGAGTCGGATCAGGCGGGGGCAGAACTCGATCGCCAGGATGTGGATATCGATGCGTCGCTTGCGCCCAAAGAACTGGCTCGCGCAGAGACGTTGTTCCAGGCGCGTCGATGGGCGAACGCCCGTTCGTCCTACGAGAACGTGCGCCCGTTCGTCAGCGAGGCGGAACGGTCGCGCGTCGCCATGCGATTGGCCGCCACCGAGGTGGCGCTCGGCCGTCACCGCGAAGGTCGTGAGGCGCTGCGGTCGCACCTGGACGGACCGCATGCGCAAGAGGCGCACTTCCACTACATTTCCGCCACGCGCGGTCTCAACCTGCAGGACGAACATCGGCGCCTGGCTCGGGCCTACGTGGACAGGTTTCCGGCGAGCCCATTCGCCGATGAAGTGCTGAATCACCTCGCGTCGGCATACATCGTGGCTGACGAAGATGCGGAAGCGGATGCGATCTTCCGTGAGATGCTCGAGCGCTATCCCGCGGGACGCTTTGCGGAGCGAGCGGCGTGGAAGGCCGGATGGACCGCCTATCGCGAAGGCCGGTTCGCCGATGCGCTGCAGTATTTCGACCAGGGAGCGGCGCAGTTTCCGCGCTCCGACTATCGACCGTCGTGGTTGTATTGGTCTGGGCGCGCCGCGCAGCAGGCCGGCGACGTCGAGACCGGCATCGCGCGCCTCCGCCTTGCGGCCACCGATTATCACAACTCGTATTACGGCCGGCTCGCGGTCACGCGGTTGAAGGAAACGCGCGGCGGCACGATCACGCCGACGCTGCAGAAGGCGCCGGCCGCGGTTGCGATTCCAACCGCCGGCAGGATAGCCACGCTGCTGTCGGCGGGTCTCGATCGGCAGGCCATGGACGAATTGCTCTACGCGCAGCGGATGTGGGGCGATTCGCCGCAGCTGCAGGCCACGATCGCGCTGGTTCATCGCCGCCTCGGCAACGTGCGCGCCGGCATCAACGCCATGAAGCGCGCCTACCCGCAGTACCTGGCAGCGGGCGGTGAGACCATGCCGACGGAAATTCTGCAGGTGATCTTCCCGGTGGACTATTGGCCGCTGCTGCAGAAGTACGCGAAGCAGCGCGGCCTCGACCCGTTCGTGGTGGCCGCGCTCGTGGCGCAGGAGTCGAACTTCGACCCGGTGGTGCGCTCACATGCCAACGCCTATGGCCTGATGCAGATCCTGCCGAGCACCGGCCGTCAATACGCCCGCAAGCTTGGCGTGCGCCCGTTCTCGACCAAGCGGCTGACCGAGGCCGAACTCAACGTCCGGCTCGGCACGCAAATCTTCGCCGACTCGATCCGCAAGTTCGGTGGCGTCCATTTCGCGCTGGCCGCGTATAACGCCGGCGACAGCCGCGTGTCGCGGTGGCAGCGGGAGAAACCAGGCCTGCCGCAAGACGAATTCATCGACGACATTCCGTTCCCGGAAACCCAGAACTACGTGAAGCGCATTCTCGGCACGGCCGAGGATTACAGGTACTTGTATAGTTCTCAGTAGTGACCAGAATTCGCAGCGCCAAGCGCGTGTCCTCGTTCGCCGATTCCGTGTTCGGCGAGATGACGCGGCTGGCCAGGCTCCATAACGCCGTCAACCTCTCGCAGGGCTTTCCGGATTTCGAGGCGCCGCAGGTCATCAAGGACGCCGCCTGTGCGGCGATCCAGGCCGAGCAGAATCAGTATGCGCCGCCTTACGGCACACTTGCCCTGCGCGAAGCCATCGCCAAGGATTTTGAGCGCCGATTCGGCGTGCCGGTCATCGCCGACGAGCAGGTGACCGTATGCTGCGGCTCCACCGAAGCGATGATGGCGGTGATGCTGTCGTGCCTGGATCCCGGCGACGAGGTCATCGTCTTCGAGCCGTTCTACGAAAACTATGGTCCCGACGCGATTCTCGCCGGCGCCACGCCGCGTTACGTGCGCTTGCGCGAGCCGGCGTGGGGTTTCGATCCCGACGAGCTCAGGAGGGCATTCAATAACCGGACGCGCGCGATCGTGATCAACTCGCCGAACAATCCCACCGGCAAGGTGTTCTCGCGTGAAGAGCTGCAGACCATCGCGGATCTATGCCAGCGGTGGGACGTGCTCGCGATTGCCGACGAGATTTACGAGCGCATCGTCTATGCGGGGCACTCGCACGTGCCGATGGCATCGTTGCCCGGAATGGCCGAGCGCACGGTGACGACGAACGGGTTGTCGAAGACTTATAGCGTCACCGGGTGGCGCATCGGCTGGGCGATCTCGCCGCCGGCGCTCACCGGCGGCATCCGCAAGATCCACGACTTCCTGACGGTGGCAGCACCGACGCCGTTTCACGACGCCGGCGTCGCGGCGTTGTCGCTGCCCGATCACTTCTATACGCAGCTGGCCGCCGATTATCAATCCAAGCGCGACTTGATGCTCGACATCCTGCAGCGTCACGGCTTCACGATCTACCCGCCTGCGGGGGCGTATTACGTGATGACCGATGTGAGCCAGTTCGGCTTTGCGTCCGACTCCGAGTTCGCGCAATACCTGGTGAAGGAAGTCGGCGTCGCCACCGTGCCGGGCAGCAGCTTCTACATCGAGCCGGCGTCGGCGCCGCAGACGCTGCGCTTCTGTTTCTCAAAGCGTGACGAGACGCTGCACGAAGCAGACAAGCGATTGGCGAAGCTCTCGATCAACGCAGGCGATAGAGCCTGACGCCGTCGGCCTCGTCCACCAGTTCCAGCTCGGTCACGGTATCAATCGCGTTCAACGTGGCTTCGCCAAACCGGTCGGCGAACGCCTCGCGGTGCACCGTGACGTGTGTGACCCCCAACACCTTCAGGTTGTCCACGGCGAGTTGCGCGGGAAAGCTGTTGAGCGCCCTGCCGCGCTCCTCGAACGTTGGTGGCTGGAAACCGCTGTAACCATTCACCAGGGGCCGCAGGTAGCGGCTGTTGGCCAGGACATACGGACCGTTGTCGCTGACGGAGCGCCCGGAATAGAACGGAAACTCGGCCAGCACGACGTTCGGTTCGGCAGCGATGCGATCGTAGATGCGCGGTAATCCCTCGAAGCGCGTGTAGCCGATCGGCGTTCTGATCGCCTCGGCGGTCACCAGCACGCACACCGCCACGATCGCCCAACGCGGCTTGATGCGGGCTGCGCCGAAGCCGGCAAGGATCGCCACCGCCGCAAGGAGCAACCATCCGAAACGAGCGGCATTGCGGATGCCGCCGAGAAGCGGGAATGAATCATGTAGCACCGCGTAGCCCGGCAACGCCGGTCCAAATGACAACGCGAAGCCAATGATGCCGATCGCAAAGGTCATCTGCACCCTGCGGTCGCGCCAGTTCATCAACCCCACCCCGGCCAGCACCAGCGCGGTGACGCCGGGAAAGAGCGCCGTGCGGCCTTCGAACAGGGAATGGCTCCACCACGCGTAATGCAGGCGGCCGCCGGTCACCAGGTAATCCCGCCAGCCGGCGGAATAGCGCGCCACTTCATCCAGCGAGCGCGCCAATCCCTGCTCGCGGCTGACTTCGTAATACGGCCACAGGAAGGGGATGAGCGCAACGACGCTGATGGTGCCAGCGATCAGCAAGGCAACAGCGCTCGACCGATGCCAGGCGTCGGTCCGCACGGCGATCATCGCGGTCAGTGCAAACAGCGAGAACACCAGCAAGTAGTTGCTGCAAAGTGCCTGCAGTACGAACGCTGCGGCGAGCAGCGCCGCGTGTTGCTTCGATCGATCCGTGAGTACGCGATCGAAAGCGTAGAGCATCAGCGGAAAGAACTGCACGTGGTGCGCCTGCAAGTGCGGAAACCGAGTCAGCGTGTGCGCGTTGAAAGCATATGCCAGCCCGGCGACGATGCCGGCGGCGGCATTCCCCGTCCATCGGGTGACCAGCAGAGACATTGCCCATCCCGAGAGAGCGAAGCCCGCGATCAGAAGAAGATTGTGCACGAGCACCGGCGAGGCGCCGGCCCAGAGCAGCGGTGCGCCCATCACCGACTGAACGAACAGATGCTCCGAATAGGCAAGCGTGTTCTGTTCCGGATAGAAGATCGGGGCGTTGAAGAGGTTGAGCGGATCGCGCGGCAGCGCATGCGCCACCCAGCTGATCACCCAGGTATTTAGGGCGGCGTCATCATTGTCGAGGCGCGACAGATGGGCCGGATCGCTGGCGAGCGGCCAGGTGTGGACCACCGCCATCACCACGAAGAACGTTAACGCGGCCAGGC
The DNA here is from genome assembly GCA_036380235.1 of Vicinamibacterales bacterium. GTDB lineage: Bacteria > Acidobacteriota > Vicinamibacteria > Vicinamibacterales > UBA2999 > 12-FULL-67-14b. The sequence goes on along the minus strand of DASVFC010000717.1, from coordinate 1,017 downwards.
GATGATTTCGTATAGCCAGACGTCGCCGTCCTTCTCGAGCGGGCGCAGGTAATTGACGTACTCGCGATCGAGGCGCTCGCTTAGCGATGCGCGTGAGCGCGCGTCGATCAGGTTGAGGTGCACCACCACGTATCGGGCGCCCAGCGGTTCGAGAATCGCGAATGCTTCGCGGCTGGGGAATCCGCTCAACGGGAGCGCATTGTCGCGGAAATCCTGCGGGATGTGATCGCTATACCCGTTGATCAGCGGCTGCCAGTGATAGGCCGAGTCGAGCATGTATTCGGCATGGCGGTGATAGGCGATGCGCTCCGACCAGAACGGCAATTCGAGCACCGGCCCGCGCGGCAAGCGCGCCAGCGTGCGATACACGGTCGGCAGCGGTGGCGCTTCACGCATCCGCAGCGGCGCGCGATACGTATCGGCGACGGCGAGCGCGAACAGGATGCCGAACGCTGCCAGGCCCTTCCGGTAATTGAGCACCCTGATGAGCGCCGGCGCCGCCAGCACGACCAGGCACAGCGTGACGACGATGCCCGTGCGAGACGGCGCGCGCAGGAACGAAAACACCGGCACCGTGTAGTACAGCAGCGTGTAAAGGCCGGCCTTCGGGCCAAATGTGGTCCAGAAGGCGATAAGTCCGGCGGTGATGTAGAACCAGGCGACGTCTTTGCCGCGCCACAGGTACGCGCCCCACAGCCCGAAGATCGTCGCGACAATGCCGGGAAACAACACTTCGCTCGCGTCGGCCACCCACGGCGCCCACCACCGATGCGCCCACGCCGACGAGATCAACCAGGCGCTGATGTTCGCCGAGTACGAGCCGTCGAGCGGCCGCGCGAAGCCGGTGGTGTCTTGCATGCGGAGGTAGGGCAGGAACAGCGGCGCGGTGAGGCCGATGCAGACGGCAGCCGCTGCGGCCACCAGCATCCAGTAGCGCGGCTGCCTCCAGTAGCCGCGGGTGATGCCGAGCATGATGGTGCCGAGCCCGACCAGGCCGCCGGCGAAGATGCCGTAGTA
>DASVFC010000716.1:0-2362 GCA_036380235.1 Vicinamibacterales bacterium | reverse complement strand
TGGGACGGATCGAGCACACGCCCGAACATCCGCGCATCAACGTTGTGGGCCGCCACGACGGATCCGCCCGCGGCCCCGCCATCCATCTGAATGGCCATTTCGACGTCGTTCCGGTCGGGTTCGGTTGGACGCGCGATCCGTTCGGAGGTGAGGTCGAGAACGGACGCCTCTACGGCCGCGGTTCCTGCGACATGAAAGCCGGCCTCGCTTCTGCGGTGTTTGCGGCGGAAGTCATTCGACGGTCGGGCATCTCGCATGTGTTGCCGATCGAGGTCAGCGGCACCGTGGACGAAGAAAGCGGCGGCTTCGCCGGCGTCGGTTGGCTGGCTGAGCACAAATGGATTTCCCGCGACAAGACGAAAGCCGTGATCATTCCCGAACCCTTCGGCGTCGACAGGGTTTGCGTTGGCCATCGCGGCGTGTACTGGTTCGAAGTCATCGCTGAAGGCCGCATTGCGCATGGCAGCATGCCGTATCTCGGGGTGAATGCGATCGAAGGCATGTCGCATTTTCTCGATCTCGTTCGCGACGAGCTCAGCCCCACGCTTGCCGCGCGCGTCACCGCGATGCCGGTGGTGCCCGAAGGCTCACGTCGCGCCACCATCAACATCAACGGCATTGATGGCGGCCAGCCGGTGGACGACGTGCCGAGCCCGTGCGTGGCGGATCGGTGCCGTGTCGTGTTTGACCGGCGCTTCCTGCTAGAAGAGGGGCTCGAAAAGACGCGCGCCGAGATCGCGGCGCTCGTGCACCAGGCGCAGTCGCGTATGCCGTCCGTGAAGTTCACGATCGAGGACCGGCTGATCTTCGAGCCGACGCGTGCGCCGGAGGATGCACCGGTGATCGGGGCGTTGACCGAGGCCATCGAGCGCGTGACCGGTCGGAAGGCGAGCCTGGTCGCGAGCCCCGGCACGTATGATCAGAAACACGTTGCGCGAATTGCCGGCGTGCCGCATTGTGTGGCCTACGGGCCGGGCGAGCTGGCGATGGCACATCAACCCGACGAATACTGTTCGATCGAAGACATCATCAGTTGCACCAAGGTGCTGGCGCTGGCGGTGTTGAGCCTGTCTTCTTCTTCTACTTAATGACGTACTTCCGGAACAAAGAGGTTGCCGATGTCTGTTGCTGAAAAGACCACGATGAGCGGCCAGGAGATGGTGGCGCTGTCGAAACAGCACTCACTCTACGAATGGTCGGCCCAGGCCAACGTCGATCCGATTCCCGTTGCCAAAGCCAAGGGCATCTACTTCTGGACGCCTGAGGGCAAGCGCTTCATCGACTTCAACAGCCAGTTGATGTGCGTCAACATCGGCCACGGCGATCCGCGCGTGATCAAGGCGATCCAGGATCAGGCGGCGTCGCTGGCGTACGCGAACCCATTCATGGCTACCGAACCGCGCGCCCGACTGGGCGAGCGGCTTGCCAAGCTGTGTCCGGGCGACATTGACGTTTTCTTCTTCACCAACGGCGGCGCCGAAGCGAACGAGAACGCGATTCGCATTGCGCGTCTCACCACCGGCCGCCACAAGATCCTGGCGCGCTACCGCTCGTATCACGGCGGCACCGGGGCGGCGCTGACTGCAACCGGCGACCCGCGGCGGTGGGCGATGGAGCCCGGCATGCCCGGCATCGTGCATGTGCCGCATCCCTATAAGGGACCGCAGCGCGGCACGCTGTCTGGCGCCGACGCGCTGGCCGAGATTGAAGAAGTGATCATGCTCGAGGGCCCCAACACGATTGCGGCGTTCCTCATGGAAACCGTGACCGGCACCAACGGCATTCACGTGCCGCCAGATGGCTACCTCGAAGGCGTGCGCGCATTGTGCGACAAGCACGGCATCTTGTTGATCTGCGACGAGGTGATGTCGGGCTTCGGCCGGACCGGCGAGATGTTCGCCTTCAATCACTGGAACATCGTTCCCGACATCGTCGTGATGGCGAAGGGATTGACGAGCGCGTATGTCGCCCTCGGCGCCGTCGGCATCCGCCGCAAGATTGCCGATCATTTCAAGGACAAGGTGTTCTACGGCGGCCTCACCTACAACAGCCATCCACTTGGCTGCGCCGCAGCGCTCGCCACGCTCGACGTGTACGAAGAAGACAAGCTGATCGAGCGGGCAAAGAAGATGGGCGTGGTCATGAAGCAGATGCACGACGACCTGAAGAAGAAACACCCGTGCGTCGGCGACACTCGCGCGATTGGCCTGTTTGGCATCGTCGAACTGGTGAGAAACCGCCAGACGATGGAGCCGATGGCGCCGTTCAACGGCACGTCGCCCGAGATGGCGGCGCTGGGAGCGTTCTTCCGGGGGGAAGGGCTCTTTACGTTCCTGCGGTGGAACTACTTCTTCACGAACCC
>DASVFC010000715.1:0-4307 GCA_036380235.1 Vicinamibacterales bacterium | reverse complement strand
GCAGACGCGCAGCTTCTGTTACATCACCGACCTCGTCGACGGCATCATCCGGCTGATGTTGTCCAAGGAAAACCATCCGATCAACATCGGCAACCCTCAGGAGATGACGATCGAGCAGATCGCGACGATGATCGTCAGGATGACCGGTTCGACGAGCCGCATTGTCTACAAGGAACTGCCGACCGACGATCCGAAAGTGCGTCAGCCCGACATCACCCGCGCCCGGCTCGAGCTCGGCTGGGAACCGAAGGTGCCGCTCGAGCAGGGGTTGGGCCGCACCATCGACTACTTCCGCACCAAGATCCTCGGGGCGTAAGATGCCGTTCACCGCGCTCGGCCTTGGCGCGAAGCTCGCCCACGCGCTTCGCGACCGCGGTTATGTCGAGCCGACCCCGATCCAGGCAAAAGCGATCCCCGTCATCCTGTCGGGACGCGACGTGATCGGTGTGGCGCAAACCGGCACCGGCAAGACCGCGGCCTTCGTGCTGCCGCTCCTCGAGACGCTCGCCGCCGCGCAACCGGAACGCCGCATGCGCGCCCTCGTGATCGCGCCGACGCGTGAACTCGTCGTGCAGATCGCGGAGAACATCGCCGCCTACGGGCGTCACCTGCCGCTGCGGTACGCGACGATTTTCGGCGGCGTCGGGGAACAACCGCAGATCCAGGCGCTGCGCCGCGGCGTCGACCTCGTCGTTGCCACCCCGGGCCGTTTGATCGACCTGATGGAACAGCGCCACGTTGATTTCAGCGCACTGCAGGTGCTCGTGCTCGATGAAGCCGATCGCATGCTCGACATGGGCTTCCTGCCCCCGATCCGGCGCATCGTGTCGGCCACGCCCGCATCGCGGCAGACGCTGCTCTTCTCGGCGACGATGTCGAAGGAGATCGAGCGGATCACGAAAGAGTTCCTGCGTCAGCCGGTACTGGTGGAGATCGGCGCGCGCTCGGCGCCGGCCGATGCCGTGACGCAATGGATCGTCGAAGTTTCCATGGCGGCGAAAGTGCCGGCGCTAGTTCACCTCTTGCATGATGCCGCGCTCACCTCGGTACTGGTGTTTTCGCGCACCAAACACGGCGCCGACCGGATCGCGCGCAAGCTCGAGGCGGCCCACATCCCCACCGCGACGCTTCACTCCAACCGCACGCAGGGCCAGCGGCTGGCGGCGCTCAAGCGTTTCAAGTCGGGTGATGTACGCGTATTGATTGCGACCGACATCGCCGCCCGCGGCATCGACGTCGACGGCATTTCGCACGTCATCAACTTCGACTTTCCGCCGCAACCGGAGGATTACGTGCATCGCATCGGCCGCACCGGTCGAGCGCAGGCGATTGGCGACGCCGTCAGTTTCGTCACCCGAGACGACGAGGACGCTGTGCGCCGGCTCGAACGATTCCTCGGCAGAGGGATCCCGCGAAAGAAACTCGAGGGGTTCGTCGCGAACACGCCTCATCCCGCGACAGCGGTGCCCGGCCGCACACAGCGGCCGCGCGGCGCCTGGAAGCCCAAGCCGGGGCGGCCGCGCCGGTTCGAACAGCGGCGTTCAAAGCCCAAGGGACGTCGCGGACGCACGTAACCGCACGGTTCAGCTACACCTGTAATTCGTTGTCACAATCGCCTAATCCCCTTGAAGGGCCGCACGCCGCAGGGGAAGATGTGGCGGTCGTGCGTCGTGTCGGCTTTCATGCCTCATTCGTAGCCCTCTTGGTCATCGCTGCCGCCTGTAGCGGTTCTTCGTCGGCCGCGCAGCGCGCCAACGCCGCGCCGCCGGCACAGGTCACGGTCGCCACAATCGCGCGCGTACCGCTTGCCCGCACCGTGACGGTGAGCGGCACGCTGGCCGCCGAAGAGCAGGTCACCCTCAGCTTCAAGGTCACCGGCAGGGTGGAGGAAATGCGTGTCGACCTCGGTTCGACGGTGCGCAAAGGCGATCCGATCGCGCGTCTGACCCCGACGGACTTCGAATTGCGGCTGCGCCAGACCGAAGCCGCGCTCCAGCAGGCACGCGCCCGCCTCGGCCTCGATACCAGCGGCACCGACGACAGCGTCGAGCCCGAGCAGACCGCAGTAGTCAGGCAGGCTCGCGCAGCGCTGTCGGAAGCCCGCCGCCAACGCGATCGTGTCGCGACATTCGTGGAACGCGGCATTTCGGCAAAGGCCGATTTAGAAGCGGCCGACGCGGCGCTCGAAATTGCCGAAGGCCGCCACCAGGACGCGCTCGAAGAAGTGCGTAATCGACAGGCGGTGCTCTTACAACGACGGTCCGAGCTCGCCATCGCCCGGCAGCAGGTGGACGATGCCACGTTGCGTTCGCCGATCGATGGCGTAATACGCGAGCGTCTTGTGTTCGCCGGCGAATATCGCGCTGCCGGCACACCGATCGTCACCATCGTGCGCCAGCATCCGCTGCGGCTGCGGCTCGCGGTGCCGGAGCGCGCCGCCATCAATCTCCGCGTTGGCCAGACCGTGCGTGTGTCGGTCGAAGGTGATACCAAGGCCTACGAAGGCCGGGTCTCGCGCGTCAGTCCCGCGATCGAAGAGGGCACGCGGACGCTGCCAATAGAGGCGGAGATTCCCAACGAGGCCGGCCGCCTGCGGCCCGGCACGTTCGCCAACGCCGAGATCGTAACCTCCAACGATCCCGCAATCATGGTGCCGCTCGATGCCATCGTCGTGTTTGCGGGCATTGAAAAGGTGTTGCTCGTGAAAGACGGCAAGGCCCGTGAACAGCGGGTCCGAACCGGTCTTCGCGTCGGCGATCGCGTCGAGCTCGTCGAAGGCGTGTCGCCTGGCGATGTCGTCATCCTCACCCCTGGCGGCCTCGCCGATGGTTCGCTGGTGACCGCGGGCAGCTAACCGATGCGCGCGCTCGCAGCAATCTGCATCAAGCGCCCCGTCTTCGCGACGATGATCGTGATGGCGCTGGTGGTCATTGGCGCCGCATCGTTCACGCGCCTCGGCGTCGATCGCTTCCCCGCCGTCGACCTGCCCAACGTCATGGTCCGCACGTCCCTCCCGGGCGGGTCCGTCGAGGAGGTCGAAAGTCAGATCTCCGACGTCCTCGAAGAGGCGGTCAACCGCGTTGAAGGCATCAACGAGCTGCGGTCAGTGTCGGCGCCCGGCCAGTCGATGTTGAACGTGACCTTCAACCTCGATCGCGACATCGACAGCGCCGCGCAGGATGTGCGCGATCGCGTGTCGTCGGTGGTGCGCCGCCTTCCCGAGGACATCGAGCCGCCGCTGATCATGAAGCAGGACAGCGATCGCGATCCGATGTTGTCCATCGCGCTGTCCGGCAACCTCTCGGTGCGTGAGCTGACCGAGATCGCCGACAAGATCGTCAAGGTGCCGCTGGAGCGGTCGCCCGGCGTTGGCGAAGTGCAGATCGTCGGCGGCCTCGAGCGGGCGATGAGCATCTGGGTCGAGGCGGATCGCCTCGCCGCCTACAAACTCTCGATCGGCGAGGTGCGGGCCGCGCTGCAGCAGCAGAACGCCGACCTGCCCGGTGGCAACGTCACTACCGATCTCAACGAGCGGACGCTGCGCACCATGGGGCGCTTCGCCGACGTCAACCAGTTCAACGACCTGGTGATCGCGACCCGCAACGGGACGCCGATTCGTGTCCGCGACATCGGCCGCGCCGAGGATGGCAGCAAGGAACAGCGTTCGTTTGCCCGCCTCAACGGCGTGCCAACGGTGGTGCTCGAAATCCGCCGCCAGTCCGGCGCCAACACGGTGGCCGCGATCGAAGGAGTGAAGACCGCGCTGGAACGTGTCCAGCCGCGCCTGCCCACCGGCGTCAACATGGAGCTCGTGCGCGATCAGTCGGTGCACATCTATGCGTCGCTGCACGAGATTAACGTCCACCTGGTGCTCGGCAGCTTCCTCGCCTGCCTGGTGGTGTTCGCCTTCATGCGCGACTGGCGGGCGACGATCATTGCCGCCGTGGCGATTCCGACCTCGGTAATCTCGACCTTCGGCCTGATGGCCGCGCTCGGCTTCACCCTCAACACCGTGACCATGCTCGCCCTGGTCTTGATGGTCGGCATCGTCATCGACGATGCGATCGTCGTGCTCGAGAACATCTTCCGGTTCATCGAGGAGAAGGGCATGGCGCCGTTCGAGGCGGCGCGCGAGGCCACCGCCGAGATTGCGCTTCCGGTGCTGGCGACCACGATGAGCCTGGTGGTGATCTTCATCCCGGTCTCGTTCATGTCGAGCATCTCGGGCCGTTTCCTGTATCAGTTCGGCTTCACGGCGGCATGCGCGATCCTGATCAGCCTCCTGGTGTCGTTCACGCTGACGCCGA
>DASVFC010000714.1:0-2950 GCA_036380235.1 Vicinamibacterales bacterium | reverse complement strand
CCCCTCAAGCCCTCAAGCCCCCTCAAACCCTCAACCCTTCAAGCCCTTATACTGCCGCGGGGGTTTTATGTGCGATCAGGATCACTTTGATGACGACTTGAAGAAGTACCAGGCGCGTGGCGCCGTGTCGCGGCGACAGTTCGGCGCGCTCTCCGTCGGCGCCGGCATGATGGCGCTGTTGCCGCGCGCGGCCGACGCGCAGTCGGTGACCGAATCCGACGTCAAGATCACCACGCCGGATGGTACCTGCGACGCGTACTTCGTGCACCCCGCGAAGGGCGCGCATGCGGCCGTGCTGGTGTGGCCCGACATCCTCGGCCTGCGTCCGGCCTTTCGCCAGATGGGCAAGCGGCTGGCGGAGTCCGGATACGCGGTGCTGACCGTCAATCCCTTCTATCGCATGAAGCCGTCGCCGGTGGTGGCGCCCGGCGCCAGCTTCTCTGATCCGGAAGTGCGCAAGGCGGTGATGCCGCTCGCCCAAGGGCTCAACGCGACCACGCACAACACCGACGCGAAAGCGTTCGTGACCTGGCTCGACGCGCAAGCCGTGGTCGACAAGAAGAGGAAGATCGGCACCACCGGCTACTGCATGGGTGGTCCCATCGTGATGCGTACCGCCGCCGCGATCCCCGACCGCATCGGCGCCGGCGCGTCATTCCATGGCGGCGGCCTCGTGACTAAGAATCCCGACAGCCCGCACCTGCTCGTGCCCACCATGAAGGCGAGCTTCCTGTTCGCGGTGGCCGAGAACGACGATCAGCGTGAGCCCGAGGCCAAGAACGTGCTGAAGGAAACGTTTGCGAAGGCGAATCTGCCGGCGGAGATCGAAGTGTACCCGGCCGCGCACGGCTGGTGCCCGCCGGATTCTCAGGTCTACAACGAGGCGCAGGCCGAGAAGGCCTGGGGCCGCATGCTCGCGCTTTTCAAGAAGGCCCTGGCGTGATGCTGCGGCTCGCAGCGGCCGCGGTCGTCGCGGTCACCCTTTCGCAAGCGGGGGTGCGCGCCGGCAAGACTCCCGGCGGCATCGCATACGACGTGCAGGGCTCCGGCCCTGCCGTCGTGTTGATCACCGGCTCGAATCTCGATCGCCGCATGTGGAACCGCGAAGCGGCGTGGCTCTCGAAGACGCACACCGTCGTTCGCTACGACCTGCGCGCGCACGGGCAATCGGACACGGCGACGAAACCGTTTTCGATGCTCGGCGATCTGATCGAGCTGCTCGATACGCTTGCCATTCAGAAGGCGTCGTTGATCGGTTTGTCGGCGGGTTCCACTATCGCGCTGGATGCGGCGCTTGACCACCCCGATCGGGTGGACCGTGTCGTGTTGTCCGGGCCGGCCCCGAGCGGTTACGTGTCGAAAGTGATGCCGCCGTTCGTGACGCCGCTCATGGCCGCCTTGAAGGCCGGCGAGTTCAAGAAAATTCCAGACCTGCTCCTCGCCACGCCGGTGTTCACCGCACCACCGGATGCCCAACCGCTCGTCCGTCAGATGGTGGTCGAGAACGAGCGGTTGTGGAGCGTCGATCGATCGCTGATGCGGGCGACCAGGCCCGCGTTCGATCGGCTCGAGTCCGTGCGCGTGCCAACGCTGGTGCTGATCGGCGAGCACGATGAGTGGCAGAGGGAGCCGGCCGAGATCATCGCCCGGCGCGTGCCCGGCGCGCGCCTCGTGCGCGTGCCAGGCGGCGGTCATCTGCTGAACTTGACCTCGCCGCAGGATTTCGACGCGGCGCTTAGATCGTTCCTTCCGGAAGTTTCGAAGTAGCGATCGTCCGGTGACGGGGTTGCTGCATTCGTTATTCCTCGCGCAGCGCCTCGATCGGTTGAATGCGCAGGCCGCGTCGCGCCGGTCCCAGCGCCGCCAGCAGCCCTACCGCAGACATCAGCGCGATCACTATCGGCAGGATGATCGTGCCGCGGCCTTGAAACATCTCGCCTTCGAGAATCTGCTCCACGCCGAGCGACGCGACGAGCCCCACGGCTGCGCCGGCCATTAACTGCGCGGCGGCCCGTGCAAAGATTCCCGCGAGCAGGCGGTTGCGATTGGCGCCGAGTGCGGCCCTGATGCCGATCTCGCGGCGCCGGCGCGTGACGGTAAACGACATCAGCGCATAAATGCCCGCGGCCGTCAGGATAATCACGCTCGTCATCACGAGGCCTACGGTCACGCCGATCATGCGAAACATGCCCTGTTCGCGCCGGACGATGATGTCGGCAGTCGAGATGTCGCGAACCTGCAGCCGTGCGTTTACCGCGACGCTGGTGTCGCGGAGCAGCACAGCAGCGGCCTCGGGATCGCCCTCGCGCACGCGCACGGCAATGGTCGCCGGGTAGAGGTTGCCGGTGTCCACGGGGTGGTAAACGCGGCCGATCGGCTGCACGTCATTGGCGGGGAAGTTGGCAACGACGCCGATGATCTCGAGCCATCGGTCCATCGCGATGCCGTCGAAGATCGCCTCGCGGCTGCGTCCGACATATTTGATCCGCCGGCCCAGCGGGTTGTCGGCGCCGAACACCGTCGTGGCCAGCGTGCGGCTGATCACGACGCGATCCGTGCCGGCGTCCTGCGTCGCGAAGCCGCGGCCCAGCATCACCGGCACTTCGAAGGCGTCGAAGAAGTCCAGGTCGACGCGGTTGAAGCGCGCGAGATGCCCATGGCGGGCCCCCTCGACGATGTTGTAGTTGATTTCTCCTGCGGGAACCGCCGCGCCTTCGACTTCCACGACGGCCGCGAGCTCGCCGCCGGGCGGCGTCAGCGCGTAGGTCACGGCGGCAACCGATGATTCCGCTTCGAGCGCGCGCTCCAGCTCCTGCCGCTTCCGCGCGTACGTGTCGCGAAAGGCGCGCTCGGTTTCGAGCGACGGCGCGACCGCGCTCGATCGCTCCATCGCCAGCTCGGTGGTGAGGAACTCGTGGGAGGCGAAGCCACTGCCGCCGGTGCGGAAGCG
>DASVFC010000713.1:0-7583 GCA_036380235.1 Vicinamibacterales bacterium | reverse complement strand
ATCGGTACGCCGCTGTCCCGGCGGCGATGGGTGCAAGAAGTCGCTGAGCCTGGCGGCGATCCTGGTGCACCTCAACGACGACCATAAGTGGTCACGCGAGCAGATTGCCAGCTGGCTCGACACGCTGAAATAACGACTCCGGTCCTGCCTGGAGCGGCCGCTTGGCAGATGCGCTCGGTTCACTGAAGCCGATAGCGGCGCAACGCGGCAGCGAGCATCTGCTGGGCGTCGGCTCGTTGCGGCGTGATCTCCAACGCCTTCTGATACGCCGCAATCGCGGCCCGGCCATTGCCGAGAAACTCGTACGAAAACCCCAGGTGCACCCACGCGGTGGCGTTTTCGGGATTGATCCGCACTGCGCGTTCGAACGCCTCGCGCGCGCTCGTGCGCAGCTCGCGCCGTTGCAGCACCAGGCCGAGGCCGTCCCAGGCGAGGCTTGATTCGTCGAGGCCGATTGCCGTCCGGAAGGCGGCCTCGGATTCTTCCAGCTTGCGCTCTTGCAGCAACGACAGGCCAGTCAGCGCCCATTCCTCGGCGAAGTTCCGCGATGGTTCGTCGGTACGAATCTCGCTGAATCCCCAGACCGCCGCCGCCATTGCACCCAGGACGGCGGCGCGTTTGAAGTCGCGCAGACGCATCCGTTCCAGCAGTGCGGCGATGCCTGCGCCCGCGAAGGGAAACAAGGCCGGCACCAACGGCATGCGATAGCGCGTGCCGACCACCAGCAGCACCACGCTCAGCAACATTGCCATGAAGTAGCCGAACAACCACCATCGGCTGGGTGGCGTGCGTACTGCGAGGCCCACCACGGCCAACGCGAGCAGCAGGCCGAACGAGGGAAGGTATTGCAGCAGCGGCATTGTCTCGCGAAAGAAGTAGTAGCTGTGCGTGTCGCGAATTTCCTCGTCTTGCAGTGTCCACATCAACTTTGAGCCGAGTAGCTGCACGGACGCGATCGGTCGCACGCTGATCTCTTCGAACGCGCGCGACAGATAGTACCGATCTTGATCGTTGCGCGTGCTGCCGGCACGGCTCGCAGCGCCCTCCAGCGCGTCCCACTCGCCACCGGGTCGGGCTCGCGCCGCGCCGTCGCCGGTGGGACGGTTGCCGAGATAGAAGTTCATGCCGCCGTAGGCCTGCACCATCGGCAGTCCGCTGACCCGCCAGTTCTGAACTACCACCGGCGCGACCAGGATCGACAGTCCGGCCACGGTGGCCCCGACGAGCGATAAGAAGCGTTCTCGTTGCGAGCGCCACGCCACGATCGCGTACGCCGGCAGCAGCACCATCGCGGTCGGCCGCACCACGATTGCCGCGCCAAGCACGGCGCCCGCGATCAACCACCGGTATCGGTGGCGGCCCGCGCCGGTGATCAAGTCGAGCGATGCAGTCAGCAGAAAGATGAACAGCGCTTCGGCCAGGATTGCGGTCTCGAGATAAATCAACGGCGCGTAGGTGGCCTGGAGCAAACCGGCGGGAAGAAAGGCGCTCGGCGTCAACGTGCGCGCCGCCACGCGAGCGGTCAGCACGCAACCGATCGAGCCCAGGACCGCCTGCGCCACGCGCACCGCCGTGAGCGAATCGAACATCGCGAGCACGGTCGCAACGAAGTAGGGATAGCCCGATGCGTGTTCAGGATAGGCAGGCCAGTACGACCAGTCGGCAACAATCGCCCGCGCCCACGACAGGTAGGCCGCCGAATCCAGCTGCGGCGTGCGCGACAATGGCAGGTCGCCAAGCTCGCCGATCGCGAGCAACCGCAGCGCGATCGCAACGACGAAAATCACGGCGCAGGCGACGGCCCGGCTGCGAAATCCCTCGTCAAGACGAAATAGCATCGCGTCCATAGTATCGAGGCGGACGGGATGCTCCAGTGTCGGGTCCCCCCTCAAGCGTCGGTTCTCCCTCGAGCATCACGCATCCCGCCTCGCGCGACGCGTACAAGAAAAGAGCCCCGGGAGGCATCCCCCCGGGGCTCTTTTTTTACTTCAGCGTCGCCGTGTTACCAGCGAACGGCCACGCCCAGGCGCGCCACGCGGGGCGCCAGGATGCCGCTCACGGTGTTCGCGTTGGCTGCCGCCTGGTTGCGGTTCTGCGCCGCTACCGTGTTGGCGTTCGTCAGGTTGAACACATCCAACGCCGGGACCACCGTGACGGCGCCGAAACGGAAGTTGCGGTCGACGCGGAGGTCCATGCTGAAGGTGTTCTCATAGCGCAGCTCGCCCATCGGGTCCAGGATCACCTGGGCCTGGCCGCCGCCGTTGGCGCGGTTCGGCGACAGGATCGACTGCGGGAAGGGGAAGCCCTGGCGGCTCGCCAGATTGGCCGCGAGGTTGAACTCCCAGGGCAGCTGGACGCGGCCATTGACCTTGAGCAGCCACTTCGAGTTCTGGAACACGTTGCCGATGCCGCTGCCACCCGATTCTGGCGAGTACTGATACGAACCCGGGCAGGTGAACGTGGTGCCGACCGAACCGCAGGTCGGATCTTCGAGAGCGATCGTCTCGAATGTTTCCTCCGCGTCGTTGTAGGCGTAGCTCGCGTTCATCGACCAGCGGTTCGCCATGCGCTTGGTGAAGGTGAACTCGAAACCGTTGAAGTTGCGGTAGTTGCCATCGCGATTCGTGTACTGCGTCGCCGACGGGAGCTGCGTCGACGGCTCGTAGTAGGTCACGGTCTCGCAACGCGCGCCGGCCGGGCAGGTGGTCGGGGTGTACTGCACCGCGCGGTAGTTGCTCGAATCCCAGTTGAGGCGATCCGTCCACGCGAAGTTGTCGTACTTGCGCCAGATGTAGCTGCCGCCGACGGCCATCTGCGTGCCGAGCTGACGATCGAAGCCGACGATGAACTCGCGGGTGCGATCGTTCTCGATGTTGGGATCGATCACCGCCGGCGCGAAGGCGTTGGTCGGGTTGGCCGGATCATACGCGTTGCTCTTCGTGAGGAAGGGCACCGAGGTGTTCACCTCGCCCGGCTGCACGAAGCGATCGCCATTGGTGTCGGTCCACGGGTAGCGCACGAACACCGCACCGGTAGCGGCGAGCTGACCCGAGAGCTGGCCCGGGGACATCTGCCCGTAATAGATCGCATACGAAGACGAGACCACGGACCTGCCGTCGCCCGTGAGGTCATACGTCGCGCCGATTCGCGGCGAGAAGTCGTTCCAGGTCACGCCGGCGTCCACGCCCGGGAAGTCGATTGCGGGCATCAGCTGCGGGAAGAATGGGTTTGCCGGCACCGGCCCCGGTGACTGGTAGTCGTCCTGGCGGTCGAAGCGGAAGCCGAGATTGATCGTCAAACGGTTCCGGGTGAAGGTGTCCTGCGCGTAGAACGCATGCGTGTCGAGGTGCGATTCGGAGTAGCCGTCGCGGTAGATGTCAGCCGCATTGGCCGCGCCGTTGGTGAAACGCGCCTCGATGAAACCGCCGCGATGGTTGATGCTGGTCGAATGCGCCGAGCGCCAGCGGTAGCCGAACTTGAACGAGTGATCGCCGCCCGCGGTCGCCGGCAGGAAGTAGGTGCTGACGACGTCGAGCGAGTTGGTCGGGCGGAGGAAGATCGACGCATTGTACGAACGACCCCACAGGCCCGTGGTGGTTTCGAGGCTCGGCTGCACGTCGTAAAGCGACGGATCCTGCAGGTCGAGTGCGAAGTTGTTGCCGAGGTGCGACCACATCACGTCCACCAGCATGCGATCGCTGATCACGTGCTGATCGGCGGCCTTCCAGAACGGCGACGGGCCGGTCAGCCAGCCGAAGGTGCCGAACTCGCTGTCGACGGCCTTCTGGCGGTAAGCGGTCTCGATCGGGCGCAGGTCGCTGGCGTCACGCGCGTTGCGGACCTTTTCCGCCCAGGTGTTCTGGAAGTTGAAGCGGTTGTTGTTGAACGGCACCCAGGAGATCTTCCAGTTGTAGTTGTTCAGCGTCGTGAGGTCGGTCTCCTGACAGCTGCGGATCAACTCAGTCGAATCCGTGCGCGTGTTGAGCCCCGTGCATTCCGGCGTCTTCTTGTAGAAGCCGATGACGCCGACTTTGATGTCCTGGGTGCCGTAGCTGCCCCAGTACCACAGCTTGCTCTTCACGATCGGGCCGCCGACGTCGAAGCCGTAGTCCTTGATGTTCTGGATCGGCGCGCCGGCGCCGGCGCCCTGCGCCTTCAATTCAGGCGTGATGTTGTCGTCCTGCAACGCCGAGTCGGTGACGAGGAAGCGGGCATTGCCCTTGAAACGATCAGTGCCGCTCTTGGTCACGAGATTGATGCCGACGCCGCCGGTCTGCTGGGTGACGTCCGCACCGCCCGTGGTGACCTGCATCTCTTCGAGCATGTCGAAGTCGTAATAGATCGGCGAGGCGCCCGTGGCCGCCATGTCGGTGATGTCAACGCCGTCGACTGACCACTTGTTGTTGCCGGTGCTGGCGCCGCGCGAGATGTAACCGGACTGCTGGCCCGACTGGTTGCCGCCGACGTTGGCGCGGTCCATGAAGATGCCCGGCGTGCGCTCGAGCATCACCCACGGATCGCGGGCCGACGGGATGTTCTGCAACGTCTCGAGATCGAAGGTGGAGGACGTGCCCACCTCACGCGTGTCGACGAGCGGGCTCGCGCCCGTGACGGTCACGGTTTCCTGCACTGTCGAGAGTTCGAGCTGACCGTTGACCTGGGCGCGGAAGCCGATGGTCACGCGGATGTCCTGCATCGCGAGGCTGCGGAAACCGGCGAGCTCGAACGTCACCGAGTAGGTGCCGATGGGGAGTTCCGGAATGCGGTAGGTGCCGGCTTCCGATGTCACCGCAACGCGCGGCTGAATCAGCGCAGGCCCCGCGACCGTGACGGTCGCGCCTGGCAGGACGGCGCCGGAGTTATCTGTGGCGCGTCCGTAGATCTCACCGGTCTGCTGCTGCGCAACGGCCGCCGTGGTGCCCAGTACGAGCATCAAAGCTGACGCCAATAGCGTCTTTCTCAACGTCATTTCCATCCTCCAAAACACCGGGTCTGAACGCCCGGCAACGGTCACAACACAGGCCATCCCAATCCAACGACTGTTCGGCCCAACTACAGAGGTGCGCGTCCCAAAGAGCAGCAATTGTGCCACTGGTCACGTGATGAGTCGCGGTCTGGATGTGATGAATTACGGCCGGAAGACGTGAAGCAGCGAAACTACCTTGAGCGGCGGAGCTAGTGGATCCGGAATTTTGGATGCGCGATCTTCAAGGTACTGAATGATCGGTCAAATCAGGCCAACAGGCCAACAAGGCAAACCAGGCCAACAAGGCCAACAAGGCCAACCAGGCCAACGAGGCCAACGAGGCCAACAAGGCCAACGGGCCAACGGGCCAACGGGTTACAGGCCTGACGGACTGATGGCCCGAAGGCCTGAGGCCTGTTGGCCTTGTCGGCCTGTTGGCCTGTACAGAAGACGGGCCCGAGGATGTTCTCCCCCGGGCCCGTCTCAGTTCAGTCGACGTTAAGTCAGTCGCCTTACCAGCGTACCGCCACGCCGACGCGAGCCACGCGCGGCGGCAGGATGCCGCTCACCTGGTTCGCATTGGCCGCCGCCTGGTTCTTGTTCATCGCCTGCACCGTGTTGGTGTTCGTCAGGTTGAACACGTCGAGCGCCGGCACCACTGACACGGCGCCGAAGCGGAACGTGCGGTCGAGACGCATATCCACCGTGTGCAGGTTGTCGTAGCGGTTTTCACCCAGCGGATCGATGTGAATGTGGATCTGACCCGCGCCGTTGGCGCGGTTCGGCGACAGCACCGTCTGCGGGAACGGGAAGCCCTGCCGGCCAAGGTAGTTGGCGGCCAGGTTGAACTCCCATGGCAACTGCACGCGGCCGTTCAACTTCACCAGCCACTTCGCGTTCTGGAACACGTTGCCGATGCCGCTGCCCGCCGACTCCGGCGCGTAGACCTGCTCGCCGGGACACGCGATCACCGGATTGGCGCCGGCCACCGTGCTGGCGGTGCAGCTCGGATCCTCATACGCATTCGGCGAATCCCACACGTCGACCGCGTCGTTGTAGGCGTAGCTGCCGCTCATCGACCAGCGGTTCGCCATGCGCTTGGTGAACGTCAACTCGAAGCCGTTGAACTTGCGATAACGATCTTCGATGTTCGTGTAGGTGTTCGCTGACGGCAGCAGGGTTGTCGGTTCGTAGTAGGTCACCGTCTCGCAACGAGCGTCGGCGACCGTGCAGGTGGGCGTGAACTGCACCGGGCGATAGTTGGCGCTGGTGAAGTTGTCGCGATCGTTCCAGAGGAAGCGATCATAGTTGCGCCAGATGTAGCTGGCACCGAACGCCATCTGCGAACCGAGCTGGCGATCGAAACCGACGATGAACTCGCGGGTGCGATCGTTCTGCACGTCGGGATCGACGCGCGTCGGCGACGTGGTGCTGGTCGGGTTCGCCGGATCGTAGGCGGTGCTCTTGCTGAGGAACGGCACCGACGTGTTCACCTCACCTGGCTGCACGAAGCGATCGCCGTTGGCGTCGTTCCAGGGATAACGCACGAACACGGCGCTCGTAGCGGCAAGCTGGCCCGACAACTGGCCCGGCGACATCTGGCCGTAGTAGATCGCGTAAGACGACGAGAACACGGTCTTGCCGTCGCCCGTCAGGTCGTAGGTGGCGCCGATACGCGGCGACAGATCGTTCCACACCACGCCGGCATCCGCGCCCTGGAAATCAATCGCCGGCATCAGCTGCGGGAAGAACGGGTTCTCCGGCACGCGGCCGGCTTCGGCGCTGTCGTCCTGCCGATCGAAACGGAGGCCGAGATTCACCGACAGGCGGTTGCGCGTATACGTGTCCTGCACGTAGAACGCGTGCGTGTCGAGATGCAGGATCTGGTTGGAATCGCGCCAGATGTCGGCGTTGTTGGCGACGCCGTTGGTGAAGCGGGCCTCGATGAAGCCGCCGCGATGGTTGAGGCTCGTCGAATGCGCCGAGCGCCAGCGGTAACCGAACTTGAACGAGTGATCGCCGCCCGCCGTGGCCGGCAGGAAGTAAGTGCTCACCACGTCGAGGCTGTTGGTCGGCCGGATGAACTGCGAGGCGTTGAACGAGCGGCCCCACAACCCGGTGGTGGTCTCGAGCGACGGCTGCACGTCGGCGAGCGACGGATCCTGGAAGTCGAGGGCGAAGTTGTTGCCCATGTGCGACCACATCACGTCCACCAGCATGCGGTCGCTGACGACGTGCTGGTCGGCGGCCTTCCAGAACGGGCCGGGGCCGGTCAGCCAGCCGAACGCGCCAAAGTCGCTCGATACTGCGCCCTGGCGAACCGCGGTTTCGATCGGGCGCAGGTCGCTGGCGTCACGCGCGTTGCGGACCTTTTCCGCCCAGGTGTTCTGGAAGTTGAAGCGGTTGTTGCTGAACGGCACCCACGTGATCTTCCAGTTGTAGTTGTTGAGCGTCGTCAGGTCCGTTTCAAGACAGCTGCGCAGCGTCTCGGTGTCAGTCGTGCGCGGGTTCAAGGCCGCGCCGCCGGGACGGCAGGTCGGGGTGTTCTTGTAGAAGCCGACGACGCCGACCTTGACGTCCTGGGTGCCGTACGAACCCCAGTACCACAGCTTGCCTC
>DASVFC010000712.1:0-2396 GCA_036380235.1 Vicinamibacterales bacterium | reverse complement strand
CCCGAGCACGCGCGGAAAAGTTCCGGCGCCGCGCGGGTGAGAGGTGTTGATGCCGCCGTCGCTGGCGACCATGGCCCACGGCTGCTGCAGGAACATCTTCATGTCGTCCGCAATCATCGTGTGCCCGATCACGCCGGCGTCATCGTCCTGCACGATCTTGATGTAGAAGTCGACTTCACTGAGCCCTTCGAGCTTGGCCGCTTCATCGAGCCGCTTGCCGACGTAGTGCGGGTATTTCGGCAGCCGTGTGATCTGAACGTTCTTGCCGCCGCCGACGTCATCGAGCGCCTCCTTGACGCTGGCCGGGTTGGTCCATTGCTTGTCTGGCACCAGCACTTTCAGGTTCGATGACCATGCCAGGTATGGATAGACGTCGGCGGTGACGTCGACGCCGCGTTTGCGCGCCGCTTCGATCATTGCCACCACTTCGTTGGCCTTGCCCCAGACACCGACGGTGCCCAGCTTGATGTGCGTGATCTGGACGGGGATCTTTGCCTTCTCGCCAATCGCGATGGCCTCGCGGATCGCGTCCATCGACTTATCGGCCTCGTCGCGAATGTGCGAGATGTAAAAGCCGCCGTGCTTTGCCACCACGCGTGCGAGCGAGACGACTTCTTCCGTCGACGCATAGCTGCCGACTTCGTACTCGAGCCCTGACGACAACCCAATCGCGCCGGTGCGCATTTCCTGATCCGCGAGCGCTTCCATGCGCGAGATCTCCGCGGGTGTGGCGGTGCGCCGGAAGTCGTCCCCCATCGCCTGCCGGCGCAGCGTCGCGTGGCCCACGAGGACGGCGACGTTGACCGTCGACGGCGATGCTTTTCGTCTTGCGAGGTAGCTGCTCACGGGGAATGGCGAACTGCCATCCTGACCGACCACGAGAGTGGTGATGCCTTGCGCCATCTGCGTGAACGCATCGGGCTCGTTGTCGAGGCCCTCGGTGGAGTGATTGTGGGCGTCGATTACGCCCGGCGCCACGACCAGCCCCGTTGCATCAACAACGCGATCGGTGGCGCGCTCCTTGACCGTACCGATTTCAACGATGGTGTCGCCCTCGACGCGGATGTCGGCGCGCCATAACGGTGCGCCAGTGCCGTCTGCAACCTGCGCGTTCCGGATCACCCAGCTCGATGTCGACGATAGTGCCGGTATCAGATGGGCGGCGATGCGATCGACCACGCGCTTCGGGGTCGCCTGGGCGAGATTGGCAAGTGCGATCACCGTGACGTCTTCACCGTTGTATCGCGCGATGTAGGTCTTGAAGCCCTGCCACGCGCCGCCGTGACGCTGAACGTTCTGACCGGCGATGCGATCGACCTCAAATCCAAAACCGTACGGATGCACGCGGCCGCTGTTGAGCGTCACCGGTGTGAACATCTGCCGCCAGCTCTCGGCGCGCAAGATCGCGCCGATGCGGATGCCTTGATCCCACGCGATCATGTCCTGCAGTGAGAGATACAGCGAGCCATCGGCAGTGGTATTGAGCGATGGTGATACCCACTCCTGGTTGCGTAGCTCGCCGCGCTCGAGCCGATAGCCGGCGGCGCGATTGGCGACGATGTCAGCTTCGCTGATGATTCGCGCCGTCGTCATGCCGAGCGGCCTGAAGACGCGATCGCGCAGCACGTCGCCGTAGAACGATCCGGAGACCTTGCCGACGATGATGCCGAGCAGTTGAAAGCCGGTGTTGCTGTATTTCCATTCGGCGCCGGGCGTGAAGTCGAGCGGCAGAGTCATCGCGAACTTGACGAGCTCCTCTTCGCTATAGTCCCTGCGGTAATCGAGCATCCCGTCGTTGTAGTCGGGAATGCCCGATGTGTGCGTCAGCAGATGACGCACGGTGATGGCGTTCCAGCTCTGCGGAGCGTTTGGAAAGAACTTGCTGATCGGATCGGTGACTGACAGCTTGCCGTCTTCGACCTGCAGCATCACCGCGGCAGCGGTGAACTGCTTGCCGAGCGAGCCCGATTGAAAGATTGTCTGTGGCGTCACCGGGACGTTGTGTTCGACGTTGGCGAGGCCGTAGCCCTGCGCCTTGATCACCTCGCTTGCCCCGCTCGAAGTCGAGAGGTCGCGCCTGATGACGGCGACTGCCATCCCGGGAATGCGCTGCCCCGTCATCTCCTCGCGCACGATCGCGTCGATGGCATCCGGCGGCTGGGCCCATAGCGGTCCGCCGAGGAAGAGAGCGATGAAGCCGTACAGGAGCGCCGCTCGATGCATGCGGCGCATTCTAGCGGAGTTACTCCTTCAGCTCGACGATGGTCGCGCCGCCGCCGCCCTGGTTGTCGGGGGCAGGGTAGTACTTCTGCACTTGCGGATGAGTCTTGAGAAACGCCTGCAGACCTTTCCGCAGCTGTCCGGTGCCGTGGCCGTGGACGATGCGGACTTCCTGC
>DASVFC010000711.1:0-2453 GCA_036380235.1 Vicinamibacterales bacterium | reverse complement strand
TCGGCAGGGCGGTCGCCGACAGGCCAATGCGTCGCGAGAAGAACAGATCGATCTGCTGCGGATTGCCGAACTGGAACGTCGATGCGTTCTCGAGGAAGAACGGCCGCTTTTCCGGGAAGAACAAATCGAAACGTGTCAGGTTCACCTGTTCTTCATCGGCTTCCACCTGCGCAAAGTCGGTATTGATCGTGGCATCGAGGGTGAGGTTCGGACGAATTCCCCACTTCACGTCGAGACCCACATCCCAGTTGCCGTCGACGTCCGATCCAGCGCGTGTGTAATCGCGATTGGCCGAACCGAGCGCGTAGGGAATGAGCTTGATGTCGCGCCGCGACGGCAGATCCAGTCCCGGCATCTTCGCCGCCAGCGACACGCGATAAATGTCGAAGCCGCGGGGAATGGGCGCCAGATAGACCTGCTCGTTCTTGTGGCGGATGTTGCGGAGCATGTTGAAGCCCCACGTCTGGCTCTCGCCGGTCTGATACCGCAGCGTCTTCAGCGGGATGGCGAGCTCCGCTTCCCAGCCACGTTCGGTGATCTGACTGCGCACCGTCCAGTCGCCGTCCCAGTTGGGATTGAAGGCGCTGATGCCGCCACGCTGGGTGCCTGCGGCGCCGCCACCGCCGACCTGGACGCCGCTGCTCTGGCCTTCACGCGCCACCTGGCCGTCGTACTCGATGCCGAGCGGGTTGGTGCCAAAGACGAAGGCGTTCTGGCTGTCGTTGAAGGTGTCGAACACCATCACGACCGAATCCGTCTCGCTCAACGACGCATCGCGCCGCGCCTGCGACACGATGATCTTCGACGGATCGCTGTCGAACGCGATGATGCCGACGTAGACGTAGCCGTTACCGACGATGATGCGCACTTCCGTCTTCTCGCTGGCGGGGGCGCCTTCGATCGGGTCTTGTTGGGTGAAAGTGGAGTAAGGCTCCACTGACTTCCACACTTCCTCGTTTACACGCCCGTCAATCACCGGACCCTGGGCGTCATCGGCAAGCTTGCCGGCGGTAATCGTTGGAACTGTAGAGGATTGCGCGAACAGGACGGAAGGGAGGAGGATTAGCGACGCAAGCCAGATACAACAGCGGCGTCGGCGAGCGGTTGAGTTGCGATGCATGGGATTTGGGTGTAAGAAAATTGCGTCGCAGTGTACTTGAGGTAACTTCCTCGCACAAGCGAAGGATGGCCATCATGAAGGCTGGTATCGCGGCGGCGGTTGTCTTCGTATGTCTCCTGACGGTCGAGGCGACGGGCCAAACACCGAACCTCTCTCGACCACAACGCGACCTGCTCCATGCGGTGGTCGCTGCCGTGGACGCCGCCGGCGCGCAGGCGCCCATAGACGATACGCACTGGCGCGCGCACGTGATGCGGGCATCGGATGGATCGCACTACGTCGCGTTCAGCATCACTCCGCCGCCCGATTTGCCTCTCCCGAAAGGTCCGGCGCTCCTCTATCTCCGCGTCGCCACGGCAACGCTACCGGGTACCACGAAAATCAGCGAACGATCCGCGATTCGCGAGTGGCTCGCCGGCGGGCGCACCGATCCGCGGCTACTCCCCAAGCGTGGCATCGCAATCGGCGAGATGCCGGTGATGGGCGCTACCAGTTCAATGGGCTCGACACGACAGCCGGTCTCCACCGGCGTGAACGAGATGCGGCTGATGGCGCTCGAGCGCGAGCGTGCCAAGCAAAAGCAGGAGGAACTCGACAAGCAACGGCGGGCGGAGCTCGAAGGCAAGGCGGCCGCAACGCGTGACTTGCTGCCGTTCGAGGACTTCGATCTAGCGTCGCAGTCGGTGAGCCAGGATGGCTCGCGCATCATCACGCGCGCATTCACGGCAGGACCAGGAACGTATGACGTGTGGATTGGCTGGGCCGACCCCGGCAGCCCGAAGCCGGCATCCACGGTTCGCGTGATCCGAAAAGCGCTGCACTTGCCTCCCGCCGCCGCCGACGGCCTCACTACCGGCAGCATCATCCTTGCGGACAAGGTCGCCGTGCGCACCGCGCCATATCAGCCGACCGAGCAGGCGTCGCATCCGTACTCGATCGGCTTGATGGAGATTACGCCGGCCGCCGACACGATCTATACGCGCGATGATTTTCTTTCTGTGGCTTTCCAGATTATCAACGCCCGCGGCTCCGAAGTCGGCATGCCCGACCTTACGGTTGCGTTTCGCGTCGTTCGCGTCCAGGGCGATCGAGAGCTGCCCGTCGCGTCGCTGAACCCGCAGTATTACAACGCCTCGACACTGCCGGCGGATTTCGATCTGCGGCAAGGCCATCCGATCTTCGCGGCGGTGTCGGCGCCGCTCGCATCACTGGGCCGCGGCGATTACCGGCTGAAGATCGCGATCAACGACAAGATCGGCGCTGCGAATACCGCCGCCGAAACCGACTTTCGCATCGTCGGCACGCCGGCCTCTCTGCTCGCCGAGGCGCCGCC
>DASVFC010000710.1:0-4724 GCA_036380235.1 Vicinamibacterales bacterium | reverse complement strand
TTTCATCGACCTTTGCCGCAACAAGCGAACCGTTGCCCGCCAGCGTCACCGCGTAGCCGTTGTCGATCTTGCCGATGCGCACCGATCTGAGTTGGGTCGCTTTCTTGGCGGTCTGTGAGACGTCGGCGCTCTGCTCCGCCTTCGCGCTCGGCTTGACCGGCGCGATCGACCGCACCGCACTCGCCGCACCCGTCGCACCCGTCGCACCCGTCGCACCCGTTGCACCCGTCGCACTCGTTGCACCCGTTGCACTCGCCGCACTCGTTGCACCCGTCGCACTCGCCTGCCGATCAACTTCCACCAGGATCGTGTTGCGCGCGCTGCGGACGCGATGTTTCGCGGCCCGTTCGAGGTTGACGCGGACGCGCGCCACTGGCGCGCCGTCCGGCGCGTTGGCCGCTTCAACCTTGACGGAACCAACCGGCTCGAGCATGTCGGAGATCTGCCGGCTGACGAGCGATTCGACGGCCACGTTCCGCAGGTCGACGAGCACGGTCAGCGGATCCGGCTGACTCGTCAGATACGCCACTGGCTCGCTAGCCTCGATCAGCACGGTGCTGAGCGCGCCGTCAAGGCGTGACGAAATTGATTTCAGAGCTGGGGTTTCGGCAACGGCGGCAGTGCCCGGCCCTCCGGCCGACAAACTTACGGCCAGGGCCGCCACCATCGGCGTCACCAATACCAGTCGAGAAATGCCAGGGTGCATCACTTGACCTCTTCTCCACCGCGCAACAATTTGCGCACCTCACGTTGCTTCTCCAGAGACAGCGGGTCGTTGACTTCTTGAAGGATGACCACTGCCTGCGCCGTCACCTGACGAACCAGTCCATCGGCCAGCTTGTCGCCGGCTCGAATTGAATAAACCTTGCCGTCCACGCCGGCGACCATCGCCACGTACTCGCCTCGCGTCTGGACGATGCCGCGAACCGTGATCTCGGTCGTCAGCAGTCCGGGGACGCCTTCGGCGCGCTTCACCGGTTGGTTGCCGCTCGTGCGCGGGTCGGCGCCGCGGTTGACCAGGCTCAGGAACGGATCGCGGCGGCCGTCGATGGTGTATTCAAAGTTCGCGGGTGGCGCCGGCAGATCCGGATTCGGTGCCGGCTTCGGCGCCGGCTGCTTGGCGGGCGGTTGCCCGGGAGCGGGCGGCGGCGCCTGCGCGCCGGCCACAACCGGGAACGCGAGCGCCGCGCTGAGCGCGAACACGATCGTGCGAATGCGATGCATCGTCATTACTTAGCCGGCGGCTGCGCCGGTCCTTTCGTCGGAGGGGCGGATTCGGCTTCGGTCAGCACGAACGTCGTCGCGGTGACGCCGATGGTCATGCTGGCCGCCGGATCGGGCGGTGTCTTGGCGGCCAGGGTCATCCCGCCGATGTTGATGATGCGGGGGAACTTGCTGACGCGGTCGAGGAACACGCCAAGGTTGTGATAGTTGCCTTCGAGCTGCAGGCTGATCGGCCACTCGGCGTGAATCTCGTTGAGCGTAATCGCCTGAGGCCGGAAGCCAAGGATGGTGAGGTTCGACTGCACGGCGAGCGTCTGCACGCGGCGCAGCAAATCGCCGGCGTCACGATCGGTCGGCAGGATTGGCTTCAACACTTCCAGCCGTGCCTCCAGCTCCGCGATCTCCTTGCGGAACTCGGGCAGCCGGCGCGCCATCGCTTGTCCGTTGGTGACACGGCCCTGGATCGCGCCGAGCTCGGTGCGGCGCGCTTCCATTGCGGTCTGCGCCGGCGTTTCGAACTGGTAGTAGAACCCGCCGGCGAGCACGAGCGACAACACAACAAAGACGCCGATCTGCCCGTACCACGGAAGCTTGGCGAGCGCGGCGCCAACGGGGTTAGCCACGTTTGCCTCCCTTCTTGGCGGTGGTCGGCGGCGGCGGCGCGACCGACTCGATGCCGGCCATCTGGAACGTGCCGCGAATCGTGAAGGAAATCAGGTCTGGCACCTTGCCGTCGGCGGCGCCGGGGACAACCGCGCTTTCGACGATTTCAACCGGCCGAATGAAATAGCGCGAGCCTTCCAGGTTGCCGATGAAGTCCGACAACGAGGTCAGCGTCAGGCAGCGGCCCTGCATCGTCAGGGTGTAGCCGTCGTTTGATTGCGTGATGTTGGTGAGCCAGGTCATCTCCGGCAGCGCCCGGCTGACCTGGTCGATCATGTGAACCGGCGCGTTCTGGCCCTGGCGCAGTTGGTCGATCAGGTCGACGCGCCGCTGCAGCATCGTGCGGCGCGCTTCGAACTCGCGCACCTGACGGAGGATCTCTTGCAGGCGTTGTTCTTCGCGCTGGGCGGCTTCGATTTGCGCTTCTAGTTCCGCGGCCTGCTGGCCGAGCGACCAGTAGCGCCAGCCGAGGGCCGCCACCGTGAGCAGCAGGATAAGGCTGCCCAGAATCATCATCTTCTGGCCGGCCTCGAAGCCGCGAGACACCGCCTTCGGGGTGCGGCGCTCTGCGTTCAGGAGGTTGATGCGAATCATCGATCGCCAACCTTTCGCAGCGCCAGGCCCATCGCCACGGCGGCCACGGGCGCGTAGTCATCGACATTATCGATGCCCACCTTCTTGGTATCGCACGCGACCTGGCGGAACGGATCGAACTGCTCCACTTCGGTGTTGAACCGCTCGCGCAGCGACTCGGCGAAGCCTTCGACGCGCGATGCGCCGCCGCACAACATGATCCGGTCGATGCGATCGTTGGAGGCGGTAGCCTTGAAGAAGTCGAACGTCTTCTCGACTTCGAGGAGCACGTTGTCGGTCATCGCGCGCAGCACGGCTCGCGCATCTTCGTAAGTGGCGCCGTCGACATCCTGCCCCTTCTTGAGGAGCTCGGCGCTCTCGTACGGCAGGTTCAGTTCCTTCTGGACCGCGTCGGTGAACGCGTTGCCGCCCATCGAGACGTCGCGGGTGAACACCGATTGCGATCCCGAGAGGATGTTGATGTTGATCGCGCTGGCGCCGGCGTTGAGCAAAGCCACCACCGCGTTTGGCTCGAAGCCATAGTTGGCCTCGAACGCGTTCTGCAGCGCGAAGACGTCAACGTCGACAATCGCCGGCTGCTTTCCCGCCTGGGCGATGACGTTGGTGTAATCGCCGATCTTGTCCTTCTTGGCGGCGACCAGCAGCACTTCCATGCTGCCCTGATCCTGGCCGGTGCCCGACTCGAGGATCTCGTAGTCGACGTTGACGTCCTGGATGTCGAATGGGATGTACTGCTCCGCCTCCCAGTAAATCGACTCGCCCAGCTCGGCCTCCGTCATCGACGGCAATGTGATCTTCTTGACGATGACGGAATTGCCAGAGAGTGAGGCGACGACGTCTTTGGCCTTGAACCGCTTGTTGCTGAACAAGCGGCGGACCGCATCGGCGACTGCGGCGCCATCGATGATGGCACCGTCGACAATGCTGTCGGGCGGGATTGGCTCGACGCCCATCGCGGAAACGCGATATCCCTTGCCCGCGGGTTTCAGTTCTATGGCCTTGACCGAGCTCGATCCGATGTCGAGTCCGACGAGGCTCTTGGTTCGGCGGAACAGCACTTTACGTTGTCTCCAGACCCGAACCTCCTTGGCAAACCGAATACCAGAGGTTCCAGGCTTTGCTGATCCAACAAAATCGGCCGTGAATGCCGGAAATGGCTATTCAGGCCAGCGGGGCTGCCACCCATCCACTTACATATCTGCAATCGGCTTACAGTTACGTCGGCTTTGCAGTTGCGTGAAAGTGGCCGGTAATTGCCCCTGCCAGTTGGGCTTATCGGAGGCTGATCTGGGCCACTACAGTTCACGGGGCTGCATTTCCCGAGGGTTTCAGGGCCTTGAGAACCTACGAACCAAGAACACGGAAAACCCAGGAACCAGACCTCTGGAACCTCGGGAACCCTGGGGCCTTTAGGAGCGCGCTGAATTGCCAAACTATCGAAATACCTGTATGATTTGGGTTTGCCGTCCTCCCGTTGGAGGAGTTAGTAAAGAACCGCCTGAGTAGGAACTACGGAATGCCGACTTATGTACCGCCCGTGAAGACTCTGCCTGTCAAGTGGCACGTGATCGATGCCAATGGCAAGGTGCTTGGCCGGGTTGCCACTGATGCCGCCAAGCTGCTTCAGGGCAAACACAAGGCCGTTTACACGCCCTATCTCGACACGGGCGATCACGTCGTGATTCTCAACGTGGCCAAGGTCAAGCTGACCGGCCGCAAGGAAGAACAGAAGGTCTATCAGCGCCACAGCGGATATCCGGGCGGACTGCGCGAGGATCGCGCCAAGGTCGTTCGCGCCAAACAGCCCGTGCGCCTGATGGAAGAAGCCGTTCGCGGGATGCTCCCGAAATCGAAGCTCGGTGATGCGATGTTCCGCAAGTTGAAGGTGTATGCGAATGACAAGCATCCGCATACGGCGCAATCACCCACTGCTTTCGAGGTCGCATAACTTGGCAACTCAGTACTACGCAACCGGCCGCCGCAAGGAATCCACTGCTCGCGTCTTCTTACGTCCCGGCAGCGGCGCCATCAAGGTCAACCACCGCGAGTTCAACGAGTACTTCCCGATCGAAACCCTTCGCATCCAGGTGAAGACGCCTCTCCTGCTCACGGAAACGGCGGAACAATTCGATGTGCTCGCCACCGTCGCCGGCGGCGGGGTGTCCGGCCAGGCTGGCGCGATTCGTCTCGGCATCGCGCGCGCGCTGTGCGAATACAACATCGAGCTCCGCTCGCGCCTCAAG
>DASVFC010000709.1:0-11337 GCA_036380235.1 Vicinamibacterales bacterium | reverse complement strand
GCCCGTCCTCGGCACCAAGGATTACTGGGCATCGTTGGTCAGGTTGCAGGTCGCCTTCTAGCCAAGTGAGGATTTGATGATGAGGCTCCTGATCGCGGCCGCCGTGCTGGGGTCGGTCGTGCTGTCGGCATCGCCGGCGAGGGCGCAAACCTCCGATGACTTCTTCAATCCCGAGGTGCTCCAGCGCGTCGAGCTCTGGCTCAACGAAGCGGACTGGGCGAAGCTGAAGGCGAACTTCCAGGAGAACACCTATTACCCGGCCGACATGACGTGGAACGGGCAGACGGTTCGCAACGTCGGCATTCGGTCGCGCGGTCTCGGCTCGCGCAGCTCCACCAAGCCGGGGTTGCGCGTTGACTTCGATCGCTACTCGAGCGGTCAGCAGTTTCTCGGCCTCAAGTCGTTTGTGCTCGACAACCTGACGCAGGATCACAGCGGCATCAAGGAAACCGCGGCGATGCGATTCTTCACGCGCCTTGGCATTCCGGCGCCCCGGGAGACCCACACGCGCCTATTCGTCAACGGCAGCTATGCAGGCCTGTACGCGCTGGTGGAATCGGTCGACAAGACCATGATGGGGCGCGTGTTTGGAAGCATCGGCGACGACGTGCAGAATGACGGCTACTTGTTCGAGTACAACTACGTGATCGGCAGCCCGTGGCGGTTCACGTACGAGGGGCCGGCGCTGACGCCCTATAAGGCGCGCTTCGACATCAAGACCAACGAAAGCCACGCCGAGTCCGTGATCTGGGGACCAATCGAAGAGTTGGTGCGGTTGGTCAACGACACGCCATCGCCGAGTTTCGATCAGGCGATCAGCGCCCGGCTCGACCTGCCGGCCTTCGTCCGCTACATCGCGGCGCAGAACTTCATTGCCCAGAACGACGGCTTCAACGGTTACGACGGCATGAACAACTTCTATTTCTACCGTCTCGAGGACAGCAGCCGGCATACCTTCATCGCCTGGGACGAGGACAACGCGTTTCTCGCGACTGACTTCAGCATCACCACACGGCTGGACGAAAACGTGCTGACGCGAAAGACGCTCGAGCTGACGGACTACCGTTCGCAATACTTCAGCGTGCTGTCGGAAGCGGCGAGCTCAGCGGCGGGATGGCTGCGCATCGAAATGCAGCGGCAGTTCGACTTGATCAGCCAGGCGATGCAGGAGGACACGCAGAAGCCCTATAGCAACGCTGATTTTGCGGCCGAGCGAGATCGCCTGCTGACGTTCACGGACGCGCGCGTCACCTTCGTCCGCTGCGAGGTGTCGAAGCAGACCGGGAGCGCGCCGCCAGCAGGCTGCCAATAACCGCTTTCGCGAGGTGCGCCACATCGTCGTCGGCCAGACGATAGACCTTCGGGCCGCGAGGCCGGCGGAGCATTGCGATCGCTTCTTTTCGCGCGCGCCGCGACGCCTTGCCCGTCATCGACGCCAGCATTGCAGCGGAGCATTCGCCGTAGCCGCGATCCACCGCCGCCTTCCATCCCTTCCCGGGTTTCTTTTCCTCAGCCGTGGCGCGAAAGTGCGGCTTCGGTGCGAAACGTAACAGCCGCCTTATCCATTCTTCATCCAGGCCGTGAGCCGAGCCGATCGCAATCACGCTGTCGATGTGCGGTGCCGCAATGACGAGGCCGCCCGCTTCGAGCACGGGACGGATCTCCCATCGCAGGCGGAAGGCGAGATCCGCGGCGTAGACCAGCGCCAGTGTGCGGGCCGACAGCTCGTGGACGCCGCGCCCGGTGGCAGACAGCTCGCCGAACAGCCCGGAGGCGTCGAAACGGCTAATCGCGCATTCGAGCTGCCGCTCTTTCAGCGACGCGACGAGCGCATCCGCGGCGGCGATCACATCCTTGCCGCGCGTGCCGTCGATCGCGATCAGGCGTCCCGGATATTCGCCTTGATCAGCCATTCCTTGACGGCGTCCTCGCTGAATGTGGGCCAAGGCCGTTTCGTGGCACGCTCGACGAATTCGCGCACCTGCGTGTGCTGACGGTAAACCGCTTCACCGGCATCAACGGTGACGAACTGAAACACCACGGACAGATTGTTGTATTCCTTGACCACGCGATCAATGAACTGCGAATAGCTGGCCAGCGGATCGTCGATGCCGGTGACGTCCTGTCCGGCCTCGTAGAAGTGCGGCGACCGCGTCGAGGCGACGCGGCGGCGCGAGCGTTCAGGTGACATCGAAAAGTAGAGCACCAGATCGGGCCATAGCAGCGGCGCGTAGGCGTTCAGCAGCCAGTCGAGATCGAGACCGCGGGCAGCATCGCGCGCGAGTGCGGTGAACAAGTAGCGATCGGCGAGCACGGTCTTGCCCGCCCATAGCGCCGGCAGGATCGTACTTTCCAGACGATGCCGGAAGTCGACGGCGTGTAACAGTGAGTACTCTTCGGTCGACAGCGTGCGGATCTTCTTGCGCACCTTCAGCAGCGGCTTCACGAGGGACGATGACGCCCAGCGCGTCGAGACGACGTTGTGGTCCTGGCTTTCGAGCCAGCGCTTGAGCAGCTTGCGTTGGGTGGTCTTGCCGGACCCGTCGGGTCCTTCGAAGGCGATCAGCAATCCGCGCGATCGTTCGCGCTGTGCGATCAACTGGTCGAGCTCCCTGCTGGCCCGGCGCGGCATCTCGTTCGACTACGATATCACCCGTGGACGTCGTCATCCTTCCGGGCTCGGCGTGGCTCCAGGCGTTCTTCTACGGTATCGCCGCGGCAATCGTCATCGCCGCCGGCGTCCTGGTGAAATTCGCTTCTGTTCGCTGCGGCGATTCGCAGCAGCAGGCCGCGTCGCTGCAAGGCCGCTACTCAATCGGCGCGGCGATCTGGCTGTTCGTCGTCTCGGCCGCGTCGTATTCGGGCTTGCTATTGCCACGCGGCGGGCCGCCGTTGCCGTTCGTGCTCCTCGTGGTCAGCATCTTTGCGGTGGGAGTGCTGATCGCGAGATCGACGGTGGGCGATCGGCTCGCCCGGGGCTTGCCGTTCGCGGTGCTGATTGGCTTCCAGGGATTCCGGCTGCCCCTCGAGCTGGCGATGCACCGCGCCTATACCGAGGGGTTGATGCCCATCCAGATGAGCTATTCCGGGCGCAACTTCGATATTGTGACCGGCATCACTGCCATCGTGCTTGCGATCGCGCTCCAGGTGACCAGCGTGCCGCGGTGGGTGATTCAGGCGTGGAACGTGCTCGGATTGGTGCTGTTGTTCAACATCCTCGGCGTGGCGATTG
Source organism: Vicinamibacterales bacterium (assembly GCA_036380235.1). Classification (GTDB taxonomy): domain Bacteria; phylum Acidobacteriota; class Vicinamibacteria; order Vicinamibacterales; family UBA2999; genus 12-FULL-67-14b. The sequence goes on along the minus strand of DASVFC010000709.1, from coordinate 8,105 downwards.
CGTCCACGCCGATGTTCGCGTACTTCGGGCCGGAGCGGTTGAACGTGTGGGTGATGTGGATGCCCTACACCCTGCTGCCGGCGGTAATGGTGCTGGCAGCATGGGCAGGGCACCTGATTGTGTGGCGCGCGCTCAGCCTTCGAGCAGCATCCACGCCGGGTCTTCGATGAATTCCTTGATCCGGACCAGGAACTGAACCGCTTCGCGGCCGTCGACCAGGCGATGGTCGTAGCTGAGTGCCAGATACATCATCGGTCGGATGACGACCTGGCCGTTGATCGGCACGGCGCGATCCGCGATCTTGTGCAGACCGAGGATGCCGACCTGCGGCGGATTCAGGATGGGCGTGCTCATCAACGAGCCGAACACGCCGCCGTTGGTGATGGTGAAAGTGCCGCCCCTCAGATCTTCCAGCGTCAGCGAGCCATCCTTCGCGCGCTGCGCGAAATCGCGGATGGTCAGTTCGACGTCGGCAAAGCTCATGCGATCGGCATCGCGCAACACCGGCACCACCAGGCCGCCTTCGGCACCCACCGCCATGCCGATGTCGTAGTAGTTCTTGAAGACAATTTCGTCGCCTTGAATCTCGGCGTTCAACTGGGGAAACGCCTTCAACGCGCCGATCGCCGCCTTGACGAAGAACGATGCGATGCCGACGCCGACGCCGTATTTCTTCGTGAACGCTTCCTTGCGGCGCTCGCGCAGTTGCATCACCGCGCTCATGTCCACCTCGTTGAAGGTGGTCAGCATCGCGGCGGTTTGTTGTGCTTCGACCAGTCGCCGCGCGATCGTCGCGCGCCGCTTGCTCATGCGCTCGCGCGTTTCCGTTCGCTCGCCCGTGGGCACCTGGCCCTTGGGCTTTGGAGCTGGCATCACCTGCGGGGCCTGAGCCTTGACGTCCGCCGCGGGCGCGGGAGACGCGGCCTTGAGCACATCTCCTTTGGTGACACGCCCCCCGGACCCCGAGCCCGCGATGGACCCAAGATCGACCTTCTGGTCGCGAGCCACGTTCTTCGCCGTCGGCGTCGCCTTCTTATCAGCCCCAGAACCCGAACCTTGAACCGTCGAACTCTCAACCGTTGAACCCTGAACCGCATTCGAACCGTGAACCGAGTTCGAACCCTGAACCGAACCCTTGGAACCCTCTGGAACCTTTGGAACCTCTGGAACTTGTGCTTGTTCAAGCACGGCGAGCACTTCACCGACCTTCACGTCAGCGCCTTCCTGATGCTTGATGCTGCCCAGCACGCCGGCGCGATCGGCACTGACTTCGAGGTCAATCTTTTCCGTCTCGAGCTCGACCAGGGCGTCGCCCGCGTTGACGCTATCGCCCTGCTTCTTCAGCCACTTCGCCACGCGAGCTTCGACAACCGATTCGCCCAGTTCGGGGACGACTATGTTCGTGGACATCGCTATACCTGTTTCGACAGCACGCGATCCATCTCGCGGCTCTCCGTCTTTGCCTCAAATACCTGGTCGACAATCGCACGCTGGTTGGCGGCGTGCCAGCTCGATGACCCCTCGGACGGGCTCGAATTGCGCGAACGTCCGATGTAACGCAGCGGCCGGCGGCCGTCGATGATCGGCTCGAGCAACGGCCGCACGAATTCCCATGCGCCCATGTTCTCGGGCTCTTCTTGTACCCAGCAGACCTCGCGCGCGTTGGAGTAGCGATCCATCACTTCGCGGATCAGATCGTCCGGGAACGGATACAGCTGCTCGACACGGACGATGGCCACATGCGGGTTGTCCTTGCGGCGCTCGCTCGTGAACAGATCGACAGCGACCTTGCCGCTGCACAGCACCAAACGCCGTACCTTCGCCGCCTGCGACGCCGCTTCCACATCGTCGATCGCACGCATGAACCTGCCCTCGGCAAGTTCATGCGGCGCCGAGGCGGTGAACGGGTGACGCAACAAACTCTTGGGCGTCATCACCACCAGCGGCAGCGGATCGGTCTGGAGCAGCAGCGCCTGCCGGCGCAGCAGGTGAAAATACTGCGCTGCCGTCGTGCAGTTGGCGATGCGCATGTTGGTGTCCGCGGCAGCGTTCAGGAAGCGCTCGAGGCGCGCACTCGAGTGATCCGGACCCTGGCCCTCGTAGCCGTGCGGCAACAGCAGCACCAGCGACGGTGCCATGCCCCACTTGGCGCGGCCCGAGGTCAGGTACTCGTCGAGGATGATCTGCGCGCCGTTGATGAAGTCACCGTATTGCGCTTCCCACAGCACCAGCCGCGACGGCTCCTGCAGGTTGTAGCCCAACTCGAAACCGACGCACGCATATTCCGAGAGCGGGCTGTTGCGGATCTCGAACGACGCTTTCGCGCGCGTCAGCTTCTGTATCGGTACGTGTTCTTCCCCGGTCACCGCGTCGTGATACACCGCGTGGCGATGGCTGAAGGTGCCGCGCTCGACATCTTCACCGGTCAATCGGATCGGGATGCCGTCGGCGACGATCGTTGCCATCGCCAGTTCTTCTGCCGCCGCCCAGTCAATCGTCCGCTCCGTCGCGGCTGCGAATATTGCTTTGCGCCGCTCGCGGCCGCGTTCGAGCTTGCGGTGCACCGTGAATCCGTCCGGCACGCGCAGCAGGTCGTCGTTGATCTCCTGCAGCGTGGCCAGCGGGACGGCGGTCTGCGCCTTGGTGGCGGCGCCGCTCGGTGGCACCTCCGGCACCGGCGCGATGAAGTCGGTTTCGGGCTTGACCGACGCATAGGCTTTCTCTAGTTCGGCCATGCGCGCCTGCACCATGGCATCCGCCGCGTCGGGCGAGAGCGCGCCGCTCTCGATCAGCGTCCGCGCGTACTTCTCGCGAACGCTCGGGTGGGCCGCGACGATCTGGTAAACCTGCGGTTGCGTGAATGCCGGTTCGTCACCCTCGTTGTGCCCATACCTGCGATAGCCGACGAGATCGATCAAGTAATCGAGTTTGAACTGCTGCCGATAGGCAATCGCCAGGCGCGCCGCCTCGATGCAGGCGACCGGGTCGTCGGCGTTGACGTGCGTGATCGGAATCTTGAACCCGCGCGCGAGGCCGCTGGCGTAGCTGGTGCTGAATGATTCGTCCGGGTCGGTCGTGAACCCGAGCTGGTTGTTGGCGATGATGTGGACGATGCCGCCGACGTCGTAGCCGTCGAGCCGCGACAGATTGAGCGTCTCGGCAACGATGCCCTGGCCGGGGAATGCAGCGTCGCCGTGGATCAGGATCGCCAGGACCTTGCCCTTGTCGACGATCGCCGGGCCGGGACGGTCCGCGGTGGTTGCCGCCGCTCGGGCCATGCCGTTCAACAGCGGATCAACGGCTTCGAGGTGGCTTGGGTTCGGCGGCATCGAGATCACGACCTGCTTTGGCAAGCCGTCAGGCTGCGCTTCGATGCGGGCGCCGGCGTGATACTTCACGTCGCCCATAAACCCGAGATCCACACGCAGCTTCAGGATCGGATCCTTGAACTCGGCCAGGATCTGCGTGTACGGCTTCTGCAACACGTGGGCGAGCACATTGAGGCGGCCGCGGTGCGCCATCGCGATCATCACGTGCTGGACCCCACCCTCGGCGGCATCGTGGATGATCTCGTCGAGGATCGGCACCATCATGTCGAGCCCTTCGATCGAGAACCGCGTCTTGCCCGGGAACGTGCGGTGCAGGAAGCGCTCGAAGGTTTCGACCTCGGTGATGCGTTCGAGCAGCTCGCGGCTGTCGATCGGATCCTTGGGCGGACGGAACTGGCCCGACTCCACCATCTGGCGGAGCCACACGCGTTCGGCGGGCACGAACACGTGGTTGTAGTCGTGCCCGGTCGTCGAACAATAAATCTCGCGGAGCCTGGCGATTGCCTCGAACGCGTTGGCGGCGCCCTGCGCCGCCGGTCCGGATACGATCGATGCCGGCAGCCGCTTCAGCGCGTCGGTAGTCAGGCCATGTGCCTGCGGCTGCAGCGAGGGATCGCCGATCGGATCGTGAAAGCCGAGCGGATCGATCTGCGCCGCGAGGTGGCCGAAGCGACGGATCGACTCGGCGAGGTTAAATGCCGCAATGCCGGCTTGCAGATCGGTTGAGGATTCCGCGGGCCCGCCTACGCGCTTGGAGGGCGCTCCGGCGAGGTCTCGCCGCAGCTCGCCTGATAATTCGCGAGCGGAGGCGGACGTCCAGGTAGCAAACGCCCGGCGGGTCGCTTCGTCAACCGACGAAGGATCGCGCTGGTAGCGCTCGAACAACTCGTAGACATACCCCGCGTTGGCCCCGGTAAACTGGTCCCACGGGTTCATAACCTTTCTACTTTATCCCGCCTTCGCGGTTTAGGCTACGGCGGCCAGAGGACCGATGGTACAGCGACCGACCTACGACGACGCCAACCTGATACTGCGGCTGTACGAACTGCGCCGAGACGATCGCATGCGCCAGGCGCGCGCGTGGTTTACCGCTAACTGCAAAGTGAAAAGCTACCAGGAGCTGGTCCAGCTGGCGCCCGGCGGCAGCGAGGAGAACGCGTCGCTGCGGATGGTGATGTCGTATTGGGATCTGGTGGCGTCGTTCATGACGTCGGGCGTGCTGAACAAGGAATTGTTCTTCCAGAGCGGCCGTGAATTGTTGCTGGTCTGGGAACGCGTCCGCGACTATCTGCCGTCGATGCGCGAGGCCTACAAGGATCCGAACTACCTGCGGCACCTCGAAACCATCGGCACCGAGTTCGCCAACTACTTCAAACAGCAGGATCCCGGCGCCTACGAGGCCTTCCTCAAGCGGGTCAAATAGCGCGGACCGTTGCACAGTCCTGCACGGACTCATACAGCGGCGCGCGGATGAGTCCGATAGCCGTTGTGTCATGGGCAGTGGCTGCGGGCAGGGAGCGAACGGCGCGTCGATCAACAGCAACCTCGCGTTTACCCGTTTTATCTTCGTGACCGCACGTACCGACGACGATGCGCATGGCGCGCGGCTGCGGGCCGCGGGCGCCAACATCGCGCGCGGTTTCTTCAACGACTTCGACATCGACGACAGCCGCGAGACCCAGGTGCAGGCGCACGAAACCATCCAGTTCCTGGTTCGCGAGCCCGAGACCAAGCCCCTTCCTGAGAACACTCCCGGGCCATCCATCAACATGGCCCGCTACGCGGTACAAATAACGAGCAAGTATCGACCGCGGCTCCAGGAGATCTATGACGAATTCCGTCGCCGCCTCGGCGACACCGACGAAATCATCACCATCGAAGGTGCGGCGAGGAACCCGCGGTATTCCAGCGCTGAAATGGTGAGCTATTCGAACCGCGGCGCGCCGCCGCGCCGGTCTGGGCGCGTGAGCCGCAATGCGATCATCGTCCCGATTCGTAAGACTGCCGAATGGTGGCAGAAGAGTGCGCTCGAACGGCACTCCTACTTCTATCCGCACGGCAATCACGGCCACGCCAGCCCGGTGAAAGGTCACGCGGTGGCGGCGGAGAAGGGGATTGGCTCGCTGTTCCGCCGGGTCTACCACAACCCCGATGGCTACGAGCGCGAGAATGAGTTCGACTTCCTCACGTATTTCGAGTGCGACGATGAGGCGCTGCCGGTGTTCGAAGGGGTGATGACGGCCCTTCGCGACGTCCACCAGAATCCCGAATGGCAGTACGTGCAGGAAGGGCCGATCTGGCGTGGCCGCCGCGTGTTGCGCTGGTAATCAGTGCGCCACCTGACGCACGTGTTCCCTCAGTAAATCCCTGCCAAAGTCGCCGTTGAAATCGCGCCACACCAAGTGGATGTGGTTGCCGTTGTTCTGCGTGTTGTCGAACTCGATCAGGAACGTCGGACCCTGCACCATGTAGTAGTGCCGCTTGCCCTTTTCGGTTTCGCCGGCCCAGGCGAAACGAATCGAGCTCAGGCCCGCGTTCTTGATCTTTGCCATGCGGTCGGCGGCGATATCGGCTTCCATGTTCGAGGTATAGACCTCGACGAGGCGCATCAGATGCTGTTGTTGTTCAGGCCGCAGTGACGCATACGTGACGCCCTGGTCGGGCAGGGGCGCGATGTCGTTCTTGTTCATGGTGATGATGTCGTTTGGCGCCACCGTGTTGACGATGGCCTGCTTTTGCTGATCGGCCGACAACGCCAGCACGAGGGCGCGCGCCGCGTCCTCTTCCTCCGACAGGATGCGCCACCCCTTCTTGTCGCCGTCGCGGACCTCAGCCGGGTTGGTGCCAAGGAACATCGGCGAGCTGGCCAGGGAGCCGCGCGCCGCGCCATCCACCACGGTGAAGCGCAGCGAGATGTGATGGCCCTCGAGCCGCCAGCCCCAGTTTCCTTTCGCCGCCGGCGTGCCGAACACGGAGAACAGATACTCTTCCTTGCTGCGCGCGAACTTGCCGCCCGCTTCGATTACCCGGAGGATGTCTTCGAGCTCGATAATCGAGGTCACCTTGTTATAGCCGCGGGCGCTGAGGCCGGTGCGCAGCAGATCGTGCGCCAGCCGCCGCTGCGCCTCGTTCATCTCCTTGATCATGATCCCCTTGCGCGGGAACATCTCGTTGGGGATGAAGTGCCACCGCAGTCGATCCTCGCTGTCGAACGGCAGCACAGCCTTGGCTTTCTGTTCGGCCGACAGGCTGCTGACGAACTGCGTTGCCGCCTTCGCCATGGCGGCGGCGGACTTCTGCGATGCGATTGTCGCGACGCCGAGCGATGTGGCTGCGATCGCGGCGGCAACTGCGAGCCTGAGCACTGAGAGACGGCTCATGGAAACCTCCGGCGCCGAGTTTACTTAAAAGTGACGCCGAGGCTGAAGTGAAAGCGCGTGTCGCCTTCGCGCGAGCGCGCCACGTCGAGCGACACGTTGACGATCGTCAAGTGCAGGTAGGCACCGCCGCCGATGCCGCGATTGAACCCAGCCTGGTCCTCCAGCTTCTCGCCGAAGGGATACGCGGTTCCGAAGTCGATGAATGCCTTGACGCCGAAGCGGCCTATCGAAAGTGGCGACGTCAGCGGAATCCTGAGCTCAGCCGATGCCGCCGCCAGGTTGTCGTTAGCCTCGAAACCGGCGTCGTACCCACGGAGGTTTGCCGCGCCGCCAAGCAGGTTGTGCTCATACGGCGGCAGCGCGGCAGTGGAGGTGACCGAAACGCCTCGCAGCGCCAGCACGGTGCCGCGGAATAACCCGATGTAGCCGCGGGCGTCGACAGTACGGCGGTTGGCGCTGGTCGCGTCGAAATCGAGTCGCTCGATGCCGAACGTGGCATGAACCGCATTGCGCGGGAACGCCGGATCGACGCGCGTGTCGAGCGTGACGTCGGCGCCGAATCGCTTGATCGTGTCTGTGAGATCGCCGAACGACACCTCGTCAATACCGCCGCCGCCGCCGACGCGCAGCCAGCGCTGCACGGCGCTTTCGGCTCGCGCGCTGAACGACGTCCGCATGTCGCCGATCTCATAGTGGGGATTCTCGCGACGGCCGATGCCGGCCTCGGCGAACACTCGCTCGATCGGGCCGCTGCGGAAACTGCGCTCCGCCTGCAGACGCGCCTGCCGCTCGCCGCCCCACGACAGCGGAATCGACACGCGGCTGCGCGGGCCAAAGCGATCGACGAAGCTGAGGCGTGCGCCGTAGGTGAAGCCGTAGCCGTCCTCCGAGTGCAGGATTGGCAGAAACATCCCGCTCGTCCAGAAACGCTTGACTGTACTGGGCGGCTGGTAACCGTCGATCGGATCGATGCCGGGGAATTCGTCGACGACGATCATCAGCAGGATGTCGTCGGGGTTGTCGATCGATCGGAAGCGCTTGCGGACGTCGACGCTGTCGAACTGTCCGCTCTTTTCGAGCTTGTCGGCAACTTCGGCGACGAGCGCGTCGGTGGCGGGCCGGCCGACGACGTCGCCGACGATTGCCATCACCTTGTCGTCGGGCGTGGTGTGATTGCCGTGGACGCGCACCTCTCCGACCACGCCCGGACCCGTCTGCGCCTGCGCGGTGCCGGCACAGACCAGGACGATCAGCAGCGCGCGCATCATTTGATCTTGTAGGTGACGGCGGCTTCCTTGTAGTTCGAATACTCGACGCGATACGCCGCATCGACGGCGCCGACGGCCAGCATCATCTCGAACTCCATCTCGATGCTCTTCGGCAGCCAGACGTCTGG
>DASVFC010000708.1:0-8056 GCA_036380235.1 Vicinamibacterales bacterium | reverse complement strand
TGTCCGCGTTCGATGGCGGCATTCGCGCCGTCGAAGGCGCCACCGCAACCGCGGGCATCTTCGCCACTTATCCGAAGCCATATCTGTCAATTGCCGGCGGGTTTGTCGACCAGGTGGTTGGCACCATGTTGTTGATGGCCGGTGTGATGGCCGTGACCGACCAGAAGAACGTCGCGCCGCCCGCACATCTCACCGCGCCGCTCGTCGGGTTGCTGGTGGTGGCGATCGGCGTCGCGTTTGGCACCAATGCCGGTTACGCGATCAATCCGGCGCGCGATTTCGGTCCGCGCCTGTTCACATTCGTCGCCGGGTGGGGCGGCGGCGTGTTCACCGCCGGCGGCGGCTGGTGGTGGGTGCCGATCGTGGCGCCAATCGTCGGCGCCATCCTGGGCGCGTTCCTTTACGATCTGTTCATCAACAAGCATCACGTCGCGCCCGAGGCAAACCGTCAATGAGCAACCGGGAAGGCACGTTCGTTCTCGCACTGGATCAAGGCACCACGTCCAGCCGCGCCATCGTCTTCGATCGATCGGGCAAGGCGATCGCCTCCGCGCAGCAGGAGTTCCCGCAGTTGTTCCCGGGCCCCGGCCACGTCGAGCACGACCCCGAAGCGATCTGGTCAACGCAACTGCAAACCGCGAGGGATGCGATTGCGAAGGCCGGCCTGACCGCTGCCGATATCGCGGCGATTGGCGTCACCAATCAGCGCGAGACGACGGTGCTGTGGGAGAAAGCGACCGGCAAGCCGGTGGCGAACGCGATCGTGTGGCAGAGCCGCGTCACGGCGCCGATTTGCGATCGGCTGAAGGCTGCGGGACATGAACCGCTGTTCCGCAAGAAAACCGGCCTCGTGGTGGATGCATATTTCTCTGGCACCAAGGTCAAGCATCTCCTGGATTCGTTCGATGGCCTGCGCGAGCGGGCGGCCAAAGGGGAAATCCTGTTTGGCACCATCGACTCGTTCCTGATCTGGCGGCTGACCGGCGGCAAGGTGCATGTCACCGACGTCAGCAACGCGAGCCGCACGCTGCTGTTCAACATTCACACGCTCGAATGGGATCAGGAGCTGCTCAAGCTGCTCGACGTGCCGCGGGCGATGATGCCTGAGGTCAAGTCGTCAAGCGAGGTGTACGGACACACCGATCCGAAATGGTTCGGCGCCGAAATTCCGGTGGCCGGCGACGCCGGCGATCAACAGGCGGCGCTTTTCGGCCAGGCCTGCTTCGAACCCGGGTCGGCGAAAAATACTTACGGCACGGGCTGTTTCATGTTGCTCAACACCGGGGCCAAGCCGGTGCCGTCTGAAAAAGGCTTGCTGACCACCGTGGCCTGGACGGTCGGCGCCGTCACCACTTACGCGCTCGAGGGATCGGTGTTCGTCGCCGGTGCCGCGGTGCAGTGGCTGCGCGACGGGTTGAAGGCAATCAAGGCCTCGCCTGAAGTGGAGACGCTGATGGCGCAGGTGCCAGACACCGACGGCGTTTATCTGGTTCCCGCGTTCGTAGGTCTGGGCGCGCCGTATTGGGATCCACGCGCGCGCGGCGTCATCGTCGGACTCACGCGCAACACGCAGATGGCGCACGTGGCGCGCGCCGCCGTCGACGCGATGGCGTACCAAACGCGTGATGTTCTCGAAGCGATGCAGTCAGAATCACAACTGCCGTTGACGACGTTGAAGGTCGATGGCGGAGCCGCCGCGAACGCGATGCTGCTGCAGTTCCAGGCGGATCTGCTCAACGTCACCGTGCGGCGCCCGGTCGTGGCCGAGACCACCGCGCTGGGGGCCGCGTATCTCGCCGGCCTCGCCGTCGGCTATTGGAACGGCATCGATGACGTGAGAAAAAACTGGGCGCTCGATCGGGAATTCCGCCCGATGATGGACGCCGAGCGGCGTGAGAAGTTGTACGCCGGCTGGAAGAAAGCCGTCGATCGATCGCTGGACTGGGAGAGCTGAGCCGGCGATCACTTCGACGGCGGCAGTGTCTCCATCAGAATTGCGACGGCCTTTCGCAGCGCGCGGCCGCCGGCGGCCGCGCCCTTGTAATGCCCGAGGCGAACGACTGCGAGCTGGTGTGACGGCACGATCAACACCGATTGTCCGCCGACGCCGGACATGTAGAACGCATCCTTCGGCGCCGGGAAGCTGCTTTCGCCGTTCACCCAGAACAACCCGCCGCCGTATTGCAGCCGCTTATCCGCTTCCCAGGCCGGCGCGATGGTGTTGACGAACTTCACGTAACCTTCGGGCAGCAGCCGCTCGCCGTTCCAGACACCGTCCTGCAAATACAGATTTGCCAGCCTGGCCCAGTCGCGTGCCGAACCCTGTTCGTATCCCTGCGTCAGGAAATTGCCGTACGGATCGGTGTCGAGCACCATCGTGCGTATGCCGATCTTGTCGAACAACGCCCGCTGCGGGAAGGAGTGGTAGTCCTCTTTGCGCTTTTCCACCGCGAGGCGAATCAGATAGTTGATCAACACCGGATCGGTGTTGCGATAGCGACCGACGGTGTTGGGCGGCCACTGCGGCGGACGGGTGGCGGCGTACTTGAAGGAGTCGACGCTGCCCGTGTAGTAGTAGAGATGATCAGGATAGGGACCGTTCGGATCGAAGTCCGGATCCTGCGGCGCGCGAATGCGGAGGCCGCTCGACATCCGCAGGATGTCGGCGATCCTGATCGCCGCCCGCGGATCGTTCGGCGTCTGCTGCCATTCCGGCACCGGCGCCTTTTGCCACAGATCGTAAGCACCTTGCTTGATCAGGATGCCCATCAGCGTGCCGCTCAAGCTCTTGCCCATCGACCAGCTTTCGAGCGGCGTCGTCGCGGTGATGCCGTCGCCGTAGCGTTCGGCGATGATACGGCCCTTGTATGTGACGAGGAATGCCGCCGTCATGCCTTCGGGGTCGAATGCCGCATCGATCGCGGTCTTGACCTTCTCCAAATCAAACGGCGCATCGGGTGTGCTCGGTGGCAGCCGATCGCCCATGGGCCACATCGTGGTGTCGGCGGCAGGCAGGGCGCTCTTGACGATCGACGGCTTGAAGAGAACATCAGTCCGGCCAATAGGCAGCGTCACGCAGCCCTGGCTGCCGACCTGCTTCGCGATCCGCTTGGTGCCGTTCGGCATCGTCACCGTCACGGTTCGCTGCTGTCGATCGATCTCGGGCGTGCCGAGCTTGGCGCGCTCCGCATACGGCGCGACGAAGTAGCCGACGTTCTCACGTGCGAAGGCGGGATCGAGACCGCTGATGAATACTGACGAGCACATGATCTTCGCGTAGCCGGATGCGTAATGCTCAATTGCCTCGCCCGGCGGCGGCACGTACGGCGTGTTGAGTTCGAGCTTCTTCGCGCGATCGAGCAAGGCCTGGCGGGCGGCATCCGCGGGCGTTTGCGCTGCGAGGGTGGAGAGTGGAAGTCCGGCGATTATCAGCAGCGCGCACCATCTGTTCACGGCCATCTCCTTTGCCGGCCGCCGTCAGGGTGCGGTTAGCCGGCGGGGAACAATAACGCCCGGGCCCATTCGTTTTTCGCGGACAGATGATACACGAGCGCGCGGGCGAGGCCTGGAGTATACGCCGCTGCAGGAACAAATCCGGTGAACATCAAGCCCTGGTCCTCGTCCACACACCACGCGCCGAGCTGATGCGCATCCGGCTCGAGACACTCGCTGGCGTTCAACTTCTGGGCGATCTGATCGTCCGGTTCGAGAGGCAGCAACAGCCGCATCTGCAGGCCGCTGCCGAGCGAGGGATGCCGCTCTTCGATGCTGAGCTCGAGGCGGGCATGTGCGTCGGTGGCAAATGCCAGGTCGGCGTCGAGACGATGCAGTTCGTTCGAGGCGATCAGCCACGGCCGCGGCTCGAGTTGCACCAGCTCGGCGAGCTCGTCTGACGTAAACGGTGAGTCGCCCTCGCCCCGCTGCTGATAGATGTCGATGACGCCGACCATTTCGTCAGCGCGGTCGCGCAGTCCCTGGCGCGGGTGCGGCGTGGCATTGACCTGGGCGCCGAACGCGCTCGCCAGTTCAGCGGCTTCGGCATATGCATCCGCCATCTGCAGCGCCATCGCGTGCAAGGCGATGCTGCGCGCGAGCAGCCAATTTTCCGGGGTCAATGATACCGATGCATGCAGGCGCACCGTGCCCTGTTGCTGGTGGGCGACATAGGCGCTCAACGTGGCGAATCGATTGATGCTGGCCAGCCGCGCCCACGTGGACGTCGTCATCGGCACGTCGGCGAGCAGATCGGTTTCGATGTGCACGGTCCGCACCTCAACGCCCATGACCTCGCGCGGCGGCGATACCGAAACGCGCTGCGCCAGCGTGTGCGCCCACCACGTGAACGACGTCTGTTCCTGGACCGCCCACTCGGCTTCAATCTGCATGCGCGCGGTCAGGAACTTCAAGACTTCCTCGACGAAGTCCACTAGGCGCGCCTTTCCGCAAAGCAGTGATACATCGCGATCGAGGCTGCGGTCGTCACATTCAACGAGTCGACCGCCGCAGTGGTCGGTATGCGAATCCTGAGCGTCGCCGCCTGCATGGCTTCGGGTGTCAGGCCGCTGCCTTCGGAGCCGACGAGCAGGGCCAGCTTCGAATGCGGAAACACTTCCTCGATTGGCGCGGCGTGTCGATGCGGCGTCAGCGCGACCACGGTGAAGCCATCGGCGCGGAGATCGCGGATGGCGCCGGGCCATTGCGGCGCCTGAACGAACGGCGCGAACAGCGACGCGCCCATCGACGTGCGAATCGCCTTGCGATACAGCGGATCGCCGCAGTCAGGGCCAAGGACGATCAGCTCGACGCCGAAAGCAGCGGCGCTGCGGAAGAGCCCGCCGACGTTGTCGGGATTGTTGACGCCTTCGAGCACCAGCACGCGCGCGAGCGGGCCGGCCGCAATGCGATCGAGCGTCGGCGTCGGCGGGCGACGGCCGATGGCCAGGCAGCCGCGATGAATATTGAACCCGACCAGGTTGTTCATCACCTCCTGGCCGGCCAGGTAAATCGGCGCGCCGGTGAGCGGCAGGATGTCGACGAGGCTCTCAGCCGCAGGCGCAGTGACGAGGATCGACTCGATCGACCACTGTTGCAGTTCGATCAGGCGGCGGACAACGAGACGGCCTTCGGCGACGAACAACCCGCGTTCGAGCAACTGCGCCTGGTCGCCGATCAAGGCGTAATGGGCGACCCGCGGGTCCGCCAGCGATTCGATACGAATGAAGTCAGGCATCAACTCGGACGCACGCGCGCGAGCTCGGAGAACCAGTCGAGGACGACGCGGAGCTCGGCGCGTCCCTGGGCGCGCGCGCCGCTGCTGAAATAGACCGTCTGCCCATCGGTTGACCAGGATGGCCATAGTCCGCCGCCGTTCGAGACGCGCACCGGGCGGTGGTCGTCGAGTGACTGCACGTACACCTCCCAGCGGCCGGAGATATTGGACATGTAGGCGATCGATCGGCCGTCGGGAGAAAAGCGCGCAAACGTTTCGTCCGACCAGGTGCGAACCAGCGGGCGACGTGCGCGCGTGCGGAGATCCATCAGCCAGATATCGGTGCCGCTCATCGGATGCGCTTCGGCGAACGCCAGCAGGTTACCGTCGGGCGAGATCGATGTCGGGAACGCATGCCATGAGCCGGCCGCGTTGAACGGTCCCGCCTTGCTGAAGGCAAAAGCGATCTCGATGCCTTCCGGGGTCCATGACGGCCACCTCTGTGATCCGGCAAGCTGCGGCGCGGAGACGGGCATCGCCGCCACCTCGCCGCCACGATCGATTGGGCGCTGCCCGAAGACCGCGAACACGATCGCTACGCACACGGTCGTCAATGCGTAGGTGGCGCAGGCGAGCACTATCTTCCGCAGCGGTTCCAACGGTTCCAGGGGTTCCAAAGGTTCCAGAGGTTGAGTTCGCGGTCCCGCGGGTTCCAGAGGTTCCAGGGTTGGGAGCGGTTCGCTGTTCGGGGTCGCGATAAATCGATAACCGCGGCGGTGGACCGTCTGGATGTATGTCGGGTTTCGGCGGTCGTCGCCGAGCGCGTCGCGGATGACGCCGATGGCCTCGAGCAGTGAGGACTCGGTGACAAACGTTCCTGGCCACACCGTGTCCATCAGCTGTTGCTTCGAGACGACCGAACCCGGCGAGGCGAGGAGGGCGGCGAGCACGCCTATGGCGCGCGGCGGCAGGGGCACGGGCTTGCCGTCGCGCCAGAGCCCCTCGCGGGGAGCGAAGCGATAAGGGCCAAAAGTCAGGAATTCAGAATTTCTTCCGATCATCTTCAGGACTTCCGCGCGCGCCTCTCGCCATTGTAGGCCCATGTCCCTGTTTGTCACCAAGCCCATCGCGCCGGTCGATGCGGCGCAGCCGCTCAAGCGCGTGCTCGGCTCGCTTGACCTGACGCTGCTCGGCATCGGCGCCATCATCGGCACCGGCATATTCGTGCTGACCGGCCAGGCGGCCGCCGCCCATTCCGGTCCGGCTGTGGTGCTGTCGATGATCGTTGCCGGCGTCGCCAGCGCGCTCGCAGCGGTCTGTTACGCGGAGTTCGCCTCATCCGTGCCCGTGGCCGGCTCGGCCTACACCTATGGCTACGCCACGCTTGGCGAGCTGATCGCGTGGGTGATCGGCTGGGATCTGGTCCTTGAATATGCGCTGGGCGCGGCAACCGTCGCGGTGGGGTGGTCGGGCTATATCGTGTCGCTGCTCGCCGACTTCGGCATCCAGTTTCCGCCGCTGCTGAGCGCCGCGCCCGGCACCGTCATCACGCTCGCCGACGGCACGACGGTGACGGCGCTGTTCAACCTGCCGGCCATCCTGATTTCGGCACTCGCCACCTGGATTCTCGTCATCGGCATCCAGGAATCAGCCCGCGTCAATGCCGTGATCGTGTTCGTCAAGGTCAGCGTCGTGCTGCTGATCATCGGCCTCGGCGGCATGTTCGTCAATGCCGATAACTGGCGCCCCTTCATTCCCGCGAACACGGGCACCTTCGGCGAGTTCGGCTGGAGCGGAATCCTTCGCGGCGCCGGGGTGATCTTCTTCGCCTACATCGGCTTTGATGCCGTCTCGGCGGCGGCGCAGGAGGCGCGCAATCCGCAACGCGACATGCCGCGTGGCATCATCGGCTCATTGCTGATCTGCACCATCCTCTATGTGCTGGTGTCAGGGGTGATGGTTGGTTTGGTCCCGTATCAGCAACTCGGTGTGCCGGCGCCAATGGCGGTGGCGGTCGACGCCGCACGTGTGCAGGCGACGGGCTCGGCCTGGCAACCACTCCTCGACTGGATGCCGTTCATCGTCAAACTCGGCGCCATCATGGGACTGTCGTCGACGATCATCGTCCAGATGATGGCGCAGCCGCGCATCTTCTTCGCGATGAGCAAGGACGGCTTGCTGCCGGAGTGGGCGTCACGCATTCATCCGCATTACCGCACGCCACATCTCACGACGATGATTACCGGCGCCATCGTGATGTTCGCGTCGGGGTTCACGCCGATCGGCGTGCTTGGGGAGCTGGTCAGCATCGGGACGCTGTTCGCGTTCGTGATCGTGTCGATCGGCGTGATTGTGTTGCGGAAGACGCGTCCGGATCTGCATCGCCCTTTCAGAACGCCGTTCGTCCCCTGGCTGCCAATCGCCTCGGCACTGGTCTCGTTCGCACTCATGCTGGCGCTGCCCTGGTCAACCTGGGAGCGTTTGCTGATCTGGATGTCACTGGGCCTGGTGATTTACTTCGCTTACGGCCGCCGGCACTCGAAACTGAAAACTGGCAACTGATTGCTGATTGCCGACTGCCGATGCCCTCGGCGTCCTCAGTGCCACTCGTTCCGCTGCACGATCGGCATCTGCAGCGCGCGTTCCCGATCGAGGTCCAGCGACCCGACGTGCAACGACATCGGTGACTGCACCCACTTGTAAATCGACTGCGAGAACAGCTTCGTGAAGCGCCCGGCCCACAGGGTGAGCTGATCGGCTGGGTAGTTGGGGAACAACGACGCCAACGCCGCGGCGACCTCGTCCGGCGACATCTTCTCGCCGGCGTAGAGATGCAGGCAGGCATCC
>DASVFC010000707.1:0-3228 GCA_036380235.1 Vicinamibacterales bacterium | reverse complement strand
TTCGGCTGCGGGCTCGGCCAGTGCGGCGCGTGCACGGTGTTGATCCGCGGCGAGGCGGTCCGTTCGTGCGTGCGGCCGGTGTCGCAGGTGCAGAACGTCGAGATCACCACGCTCGAGGGGCTGGCCAGGGACGGTCAGCTGCATCCGATCCAGCAGGCGTGGATCGATGAGCAGGTGCCGGCGTGCGGGTTCTGCCAGAACGGCCAGATGCTGACAGCGAAGGCGCTCCTCGACAAGACGCCGAACCCGACCGACGCGCAAATTCGCGAGGGCATGAAAGGCGCGCTCTGCCGGTGCATGACGTACTACCGGATCAATGCCGCGGTGAAGCTCGCGGCCACGCGCATGCAGGGAAGCGCTGCATCTCGAGGGGAGGAATAGCGATGACTACTCGTCGTGAATTCCTTAAGACGTCGGGGTACCTGATCGTCTCGGGAGGAGCACTCTTGTCGGGAGGGGCAGGCTTGTCGGGAGGGGTGCTCGCCGCCGAACTCGACGCGCTCGTCGCGACGGGTGCACAAGGCCCGGGGCCATATCCCGATCTGGATTTCCGGCAGCTCGATTCGTGGATCGTGATTCGTGCCGACAACACCGCGACGTTCTTCGTCGGTAAGACAGATCTCGGCCAGGGCACGGGCACCGCGTTCAGGCAGATCATGGCCGACGAGCTGGACATCGCGTTCGAGAACACGAGCTGCGTGATGGGCAGCACCGACGTCACCGTTGACCAGGGCGGTTCGGGCGGGTCCGATGCGTTGCAGACCGACGGCTACCCGATGCGTCGTGTCGCGGCCGAAGCTCGCCGCATCTTGCTCGAGATGGCGTCCGAACATTTCGGCGTGCCGGTAACGGCACTGGCCGTCAGTGACGGCGTGATCAGCACGAAGACCGGCGACACCGCCGACCGCACGATCACTTACGGCCAGTTGATCGGCGGCCGAAAGTTCAACGTCGTGCTGACCGGCAAGAACACCGACACCACCGCCGGTATCGCGCCGCTGAAGCCGGTGCAGCAGATGAAGAACGTCGGCAGGTCGCCGCGCCGCTACGACATCCCGCCGAAGGTGAACGGCACCGCAAAGTGGGCCGTTGACGTCAAGCTGCCGGGCATGGTGCATGCACGCAACGTGCGCCCGCCGGTCGCCGGCGCCACGCTGGTCGCCATCGACGAATCATCGGTGAAGAACATTCCCGGATTCCTCAGGGTGGTGAGCAAAGGCAACTACGTTGCCGTCGTTTGCGAGCGCGAGGAGAACGCGATTCGTGCCGCCCGGCAGCTGAAGTGCGAATGGAAAAAGCCGGCGGCGGCGCCATTTCCGGCCTCGACGGATCTGTTCAATTACATGCGCACGGCCACGCCCTCATCGACGGGCAAGCCGCTCGTAACCGGCAATCCCGATGCGGCCTTTGCGAGCGCAGCGACAATCGTCGACGCGCAGTACGAGGTGCCGTTCCAGGGTCACACTTCGATCGGCCCGGCGCATGCGCTCGCCGATCCGACCAACGATCAGCTGACGATCTATTCAAACGACATGAAGTCGTACGGCATGCGCAACAGCGTGGCGACCTTCCTCAACATGCCGCGCGACCGCGTGCGCGTGGTGTGGATGGAAGGGCCGCAGGCCTACGGGCGCACGGCGGCGGACGATGCGGGCTTCGAAGCCGCATTCATTGCGAAGACGATCGGTGTGCCGGTGCGCGTGCAGTGGAGCCGCGCCGAGGAGCACGCGTGGGACACGAAGGGTCCGGCTTACCTGGTAAAGATGCGCGGCGGCCTCGATGCGAGCGGCAACCTGGTGGCGCTGCAT
Organism: Vicinamibacterales bacterium; assembly: GCA_036380235.1. GTDB lineage: Bacteria > Acidobacteriota > Vicinamibacteria > Vicinamibacterales > UBA2999 > 12-FULL-67-14b. The sequence continues at coordinate 1,420 of DASVFC010000707.1, read as the reverse complement.
TACGACGCCTGCGCGGCCGATCACAATCATCTCGGCTACAACGAGCACGACACGGTGCTGATCTCGCAGCTGGTGGGGACGCGCCGCGAAAAGGTGTCTCCGGGACGCGCCTCGCTGCCGTCGGACATGTATGCGATTCCGAATCGCCTGCAGACCACGCGCGTGGTGCCACTGCCGATGCCGTTCGAGACGCCGCTCCGCACCGGCAACCTGCGCGACCCGGATGGTCCGCAGGTCACGTTTGCATCTGAAAGCTTCATCGACGAACTGGCCGCGGCGGCCAAGGCCGATCCGGTGGAGTTCCGCCTGCGGTTGTTGCAAACCGGCAAGGGCGACGACAGCGGCTTCAAGCGCGCGCGCTCGATCGCCTGCATCAAGGCGGCAGCGGCGAAGTTCGGCTGGGATTCGCGGCCGTCGCCAAACCCGAAACGAGGCAACGGCGACACCGTGACCGGACGCGGCATCGCCTACGCGTATCGCAGCCAGACCGTGGTGGCGCAGATCGCCGAGGTCGAGGTCAATCGCAAGACCGGCCGCATCTGGGTCAAGCGCCTCGTCATCGCGCACGACTGCGGCCTGGTGATTAATCCAGAGGCGTTGATTCGCACCGTCGAGAACGGTGCTTTGCACTCGGTAAGTCGCGCGCTGTATGAGCAGGTGGAGTTCGACACCGAGAAGGTCACCACCGTCGACTGGGTGACGTCACCGACGCTGCGTCACGACGATGTGCCCGAGAGAATTGACGTCGTGATCGTCAACGGTGATCCGAACCCGGATCGCCCCGACCTGCAGCATTACGGTGCCGGCGAGACCGTATGCAAGCCAACGCTGGCGGCGATTGCCAACGCCGTGTTCGACGCCACCGGCCAGCGGCAGCGTCGTGTTCCGATCAAAATCGATGCACGTACGACGCTTTAAAGAACAAGCCGCGGTTGATCGCCAGGTACTCTCGCCCCTGGTCGATCGGCACGAAGGCGTTGCCTTCGCCAACGCGGCGTTCGTACAGCGACCCGTAGCCGGCATGGAACACCGTGCCGGCGACGAGCTCGTACGACGCTAACGCATCCGTCAACACGCGGCGGGCCGAGCTGTCGTACTGCGCCAGGAACCTGATCAGGAAGTTGCGGTTGAACTGATACGTCGTCCGCGAGTTCACGATGTCGACGTCATACACGAGCGCGCCGGTCGCGTCGTTCTCGAAGCGGACGTTGTCGAAGTCGATGCTTTGCGTCAGGTTCTCGTTGGGCTGCAGCGTAAATCCGGCCTGAATGAAGCGCTGCCGGCCCTGGAACGGGTTGGTGAAATCGTAAAAGATCGCCGGGCCGGTATTGAACTCGCCGTAGAGCCGCAGCCAGCGCAGTGTCTGCTGCTCGAAATAGAAGCCACGCTGGCCCGTCTCGAACATCTCGCCGCGCCATGC
>DASVFC010000706.1:0-3919 GCA_036380235.1 Vicinamibacterales bacterium | reverse complement strand
GTGGCGCCGTGCACTCCATTTGAGCGAGGCGACACGCACCACCACAGATTGTTCATGACGTGAAAACGAGAGGCTGGGGACGATGCTAACGGCGACGCTACAGAAGGGGTTGACGGGGTACGGGATCGGCGACAAGGTGCGCACGCTGAGGCTGCGGAAGAAGATGGGGCTGGTCGAGCTCGGCAAACATACCGGCCTGTCACCCGCGCTGTTGTCGAAGATCGAGCGCGGCCGGTTGTTCCCGACACTGCCGACGCTGTTGCGCATCGCGCTGGTGTTCAGCGTCGGCCTCGATTACTTCTTCGCCGGGGCGCGCGAGAAACCGGTGGCGGCAGTATCGCGCAGGGGCGAGCGGGTGCGGCTGCCGGATCGACCGGGCGTGCGCGATGCATCGTATCGCTTTGAGTCGCTCGATTACGCGGCCACCGAGCGGAAATTCAGTTCCTATTACGCCGAGTTCTTCGCCGCCGCCGCTGAAAAGGTGAAGACGCACGATCATCCCGGTGTCGAGTTCATCTACATGCTCGACGGCACGCTGGCGTTGTGTGTCGGCGAAGATCTGTACGAGCTCGAAGCCGGCGACTCGATGTATTTCGACGCCACGGTGCCCCACTCGTATCGCCGTGCCGCCGGACGCACGTGCGCGGCGATCGTGGTGACGGCGCCCTGATCGTCTTAACAACTTCTTAGCGATTCATCACTTCTCTCGGACGGCGCTGGTCGCGTACACTTTGCACCGTTCATGACGCCAGAGTTGTGGTTGTTAGCGTTCGGCGCCGCCGTTGCCGGACTTGTGCAGGGTATTTCCGGATTTGCATTTGCGATGGTCGCGATGTCGATCTGGGTGTGGGGCATCGATCCGCTGGTCGCGGCGCCGATGGCGGTGTTCGGCGGCTGGTTCGGCCAGGTGATTTCAGCAATCCGCGTTCGCCGCGGATGGTACGTATCGATCTTGTGGCCGTTCGTGGTCGGCGCAGCGATCGGCATCCCGATCGGCACGCGACTGCTCGGCATTCTCGATCCGAATCGATTCAAGCTGGTGCTCGGCTCGCTGCTCGTCATTTGTTGTTCGGCGATGCTCGCCACCGCGCGGCTCCCCCGTGTCAATAGCGGCGGCAAAGGCGCAGACGCCGGCGTCGGCCTGCTCGGCGGGGTGATGGCGCCGCTCAGCGGCTTCAGCGGCCTTGCGCCAGCGCTGTGGGCAACGCTGCGCGGCTACAACAAGGACGAACATCGTGCGGTGCTGCAGAATTTCAACTTGATCGTCCTGTCGGCGACGCTGGCGGTGAACGTGTGGAATGGCCGCGTGCGCGCCGATCACTGGCCGCAGATGGCGGTGGTTGCCGGTTCCTTGATCCTGCCGGCGATCTGGGGATCGAAGATTTACGTCGGCATGAGCGCCGCGCAGTTCAAGAACGCGGTGCTGTGGATCCTCGTCTTCGCCGGCGTGGTGATGCTGGTCTCGGCCGGGCGCGCGCTCTTCTAGAGCCCGCACGGCGATCCGTTTCCGGACCGGCGGAGCAAAAGCATGGAAATTGTCCCGAGACGTTCGCTAGGATGACGGCTGACCATGCAGCTGCTGGTGCTCAGGCACGCGAAGTCGAGCTGGGCCGATCGACACGCCGATGATTGGGAACGGCCGCTGACCGAGCGCGGCGAACGCGACGCCTCACGCGTCGGCGACCTGCTGCGGCGTCTGCGCCTCGTCCCCGACCTGATCATCACCTCGGATGCGGTTCGCGCACAGACAACAGCGCAGCGCGCGGCCGCCGCTGCCGGTTATGCGGGGAAACTATCGCTGTCGCCGCGCTTGTATCACGCCACGCCCGACGCAGTGATAGAGGTGCTGCACGAAGCCGCCAGCACTTCACCGCACACACTCATGATCGTTGGGCACAATCCAGGGCTGGAAGATCTCGTCGAGCAGCTGACGGGAGCACACGTCGGCCTGTCCACCGCCACGCTCGTTCAGATCGAGCTGCCCGTCCAACGGTGGGACGAAGTCGGGTTGCCAGGGACCGGGACGCTGCGTGCCTCCTGGCATCCCGACGAGATGTAGCCGCGCGACGCGGCTACTTGACGGCAAAGACATGTTGCTGGCCGCGCACGATCAGGACGCCGTCCGAAATTGCCGGCGTCGCCATCAAAGCCTCCCCCATGCGGTTCACCGCCACGAGCGCGTACGTGGGTCCGGCTTTGACGACAAACACTTCGCCGTCTTCACTTGGAAAGTAGATGTGGCCGCGCCCGGCAACAGGTGAGGCGCTGAAGGTGCTGTTGGTGGTGCCGATGCGGTTCGTATACAGCTGCCGGCCGCTGACCGCGTCGTAAACGGTCAGCACGCCGTTATCGTTGCACACATACAGCAGGCCATCATAGACAATCGGCGTCGGCGTATACGAACTGCCGCGGGCCTTGCGCCACGCGATATGCGTGCCTCGATCCGCCGCCGCGGCAATCGAGATGTCGCCAGCCGCGGACGGCCGAACCGCATAGAAGTCGCGGCCGCGCGGATTGCCGCCGCTCAGGAAAAACAGGTCGTTCGCGATCACCGGTGAGGGCACCTTGACCTGCGTGTCGTCGCGCAGCCGCCACAGTTCTTTGCCGGTCAACGGATCGTTGCCACGGTAATACAGCGATCCGCTGGTGATTAACTCCGTGCGCGTCTTGCCTTCGTAAATCACCGGCGTGCTCCACGCCGGTATCTCGTCGCGGCTGACCCGCCACGCCTGGCTGCCGTCCTTGAGGTTGAACGCCACCATGAAGGAGTTCTTCTGGATGTCGCACTGGATGATGACGAGATCGCGATAGATGATCGGCGAGCTGGCGAAGCCCCACTGCAAATCGGGCTGGCCCCAATAGCCGGGGTCGAGAATCCCGACGTCCTGTTTCCACAGCAGCGTGCCATTGAAGTCGTAGGCGTAAACACCCTCGGACCCGAACGCGGCGACGACCACCCGGCCATCGGTGACGGGCGTGGCATTAGCCTGCGTCGCCTTGACGTGGCGTTTCACTTTCGGGACGCCGCGATGCGCCGTCCGCGACCACACCTGCTTACCGGTGTTCTTGTCGAGCGCGATCACGCGCCATTCGTGCACGGTGACGTCGGTCGACGGATCGATGCCGCCGTCTTTCGGGTTGTATTGCGACTTCACCGCGCTGCTGACTGCGGTGGTGAGGAAGACGCGATCGCCCCACACCACCGGGCTCGAGTGGCCGACGCCGTCAATCGCGGTCTTCCACAACACGCCCTGTCCTGTGGTGCCGTCCCACGTGGTGCGCAACGGCTGACCCTCGGCAATGCCAGAGCCGGAAGGGCCGCGGAAGCGCGGCCAGTGCTGCGCGAACGAGGCGGACGTGATGGTGACGAAGACGGTGACGAGCAGCAGCAATCTGAGGAACGGCGAAGTCATCGAGGTTTCCTTTCGCCTCATCAGACTGATTCCGCCGCCGAAAAGTCCCGAAACTGCGCCGAGGTTTGCCCGAGGTTATGTCGCCATCACGCCGCATCGCGGCGCGTCGGTCACGGTGACGGCGGTCGCAGTGGGACCCATGCCTCGACCCTGGTTCCCTGGCCTGGTGTTGATTCGATCGTGATGTCGCCGCTGACGCCTTTGAGCCGTTCGCGCGTCGCTACCAACCCAAGGCCGCGGCCCACGCCGCTCTGCGTGTCGAAACCGCTGCCACGATCGACGACCGACACGCGGACCTCGTCCGGCGTCCCATGCATCGCGACCCAGATCTCGCGCGCGCCGGAGTGGACCAACGCATTCACCGTGGCCTCCTCGAGCGCGCGAAACAGCGCCAGCGCGACGGTCGACGGCACCGTGCGGGGCACGTGGCGATCGGAAAAATAGATCATCGCGTCGTCATCGAAGGCCAGGTCCTCGCACAAACGACGGGCGGCCGCGGCGAGGCC
>DASVFC010000705.1:0-9636 GCA_036380235.1 Vicinamibacterales bacterium | reverse complement strand
AAGTTTTCAGCATCAACGCCGGCGAGGCGAATGGCGCGTCACCGTGCACATGAGGAATGACGAGGCAGGCATTTGTCAGTCCGCCGGGCACCGGCGCCACCCCGATGTAGTGACCGCGACGGACGTGCATCTCGCCCAGCCGTGTGGTGCCGGAGACGCCGGTGAAATAGCCGCCAATCGCCCATCGCCTTGGCCGTCGCGGATGCTGCGCCAGACCGCGGCCGATCGCGACGTTCGATCGACGACCGTCGGCGGCGATCACCATGCGCGCCGGATGCGTGACCGCGGCACCGTTGATCACCGCCAATCCAGACACCCGGTTGCCAGTGATCACCGCGTCCTTGACGGTGACGTGCTCTTCGAACGAGGCGCCGGCCTCGATGGCGCGGCTGACCAGCCAGTGATCGAGGACATCGCGCGTGATGGCGCGACCTGAGAGCCCGCGTCCGTACGTGGCCCGCACTTTCACGCCGCGAGGTCCCGTGAGCACCATGCCCTCGATCGAATCGCTTTGCGCGATCAACTGCGACACGTCGAGGTGCCGCTGCAGCACGCCAAGTGCCCCGGGGTTCAGGGTGTCGCCGCACAATTTCGGGCGCGGAAACGTGGCGCGATCGAAGAGGCGCACACGCACTCCCGCACGCGCGAGGATGATCGCGGCTAACGACCCGGCCGGGCCGGCGCCGGCAATCGCGACGTCATCCACACGCACCGTTTGCCCTTCCCAGAACGAGCGCGCTGTTCTTCGATCCAAAGCCGAGGCAATTGCACAACGCGGCTTCGGCTTCCGCAGGGCGGCCGACGTTCGGGATGAAATCGAGATCGCAGGCCGGATCGGGATTGGTGTGGTTAATCGTCGGTGGCAGGTATTTGCGCGACAGCGCGAGCGCCGTTGCGACCACGCCGGCAGCGCCGCTGGCGCCTTGCGGATGACCGATCATCGACTTGGTCGAGGAACCAGGAATGCGTTCGGCGAGCGATCCGAAGGCCGCCCGCGTGCAGCGTGCCTCGATCGCGTCGTTAAGGACCGTCGAGGTGCCGTGATAGTTGATGTAGCCGATTTCTTCCGGTGCCCGGCCGGCCTTCGCCACTGCCTCGGTCATGCAGCGGACGATCTGCTCGCCGTCGGGATCCATCTGCACGCGATGATAGGCGTCGCAGGTCGAGGCATAGCCGTCGATGGTGGCGTAGATGTGCGCGCCGCGAGCCCGCGCGCGATCCTCGAGTTCGAGGGCCAGCATCCAGGCACCTTCACCCAGCACGAAGCCGTCGCGCCCCTTGTCGAACGGACGCGAGGCCTCGTCGCCGCGCTCGTTGTAGTGCGTCGACACCGCGCGCATGCGCGAAAAGCCGAAGATCATCCCCGGGAGCACGCACCCGTCGGTGCCGCCAGACAGGATGACGTCGCATTCCCCGGCCCTTAGCAGCATCGACGCGTAACCAATCGCATCGGTCGAGCTCGTGCAACCGGTCGACAGCACGTGGCTCACGCCGCGCAGGCCCAGCGCGATCGAAATCTCGCTCGACACCATGCCGCAGATGCCGACGGCGATCGCATACGGGCTGACGTTCTGGCCGTTGTTCTGGAAGAAATCCTGGTATTGCCGCTCGCCGACGTCGATGCCGCCGCCGCCGCTGCCGATGATGACGCCGGCGTTCTTCTCGCCAAACCGCAGGCCTGCATCACCCCACGCTTCGCGTGCGGCGACCACACCGAACAACGCCGCGCGTGAGTAGCGTTTGGGATCGGCGTGGGCTTCGCGCGGTCCAGGCTCGCCCTCGAGCGTGACGGCGGCCGACATATCCACCGGCGGCACCGGCGCGGCGACGCGGCAAGGAAACGTGGAGACGTCGAATTCCGTGATGGCGCGCGTGCCGCTCCGCCCGCATCGAATCGCGTTCCAGAACGTATCCCGGCCGGCGCCAAACACCGAAACCACTCCAATGCCGGTAATGGCAACGCGAGGTTGAGGCACTGTTCCTATAATACTGTCCGTGCGCACAGCGTTTGCCTGGACCGGCGCGCTTCTCTTCTTTCTGTCGCTGTTGTCGTTCGCGATTGTCTATGGCTGGCGCCTGCGCGTACCCGCACCGGACACCGGCTCGACCATTCGCGACGCGATCGCGAACGTGGCGCTGTTCACGATCTTCGCACTGCACCACTCGATCATGGCGCGCACCGGCGCGAAAGCGTGGCTCACGCGCGTCGTGCCGCCCGACCTCGAGCGCGCAGTGTATGTGTGGATCGCAAGCTTGTTGTTTCTCGCCGTGTGCTGGTGGTGGCTGCCGCTGCCCGGCGTGATCTGGACCACCACCGGCGTGGCGTTCTGGCTGTTGTCTGCGATTCAGCTGTTCGGCGTCGCCCTCACCTTGCGCGCCGCGCGCATGGTCGGCGTGTGGGAGCTGGCGGGGGTGACGCAACCCGATCACACCAAGCCGATCGAGTTCCGCGCGTCAGGTCCCTTCGCGATCGTGCGCCACCCGATCTATCTCGGCTGGCTCCTCATCGTCTTCGCGACGCCGGTGATGACGACGAGCCGGTTGGTGTTCGCGGTGATCAGCAGCGCGTATCTGGTGGCCGCAATTCCGTGGGAAGAGCGCTCGCTGCTCGACGCCTTCCCCGAAAAATACGCCGCCTATCAGCGCGCCATGCCCTGGCGCCTCATCCCCAAAATCTGGTAACCCGGCGCCCGCAGCGATGAGAAGGGGCACGCACCGTCATACCAGGGGGCGCGTTGGTGCCATGGCGCGGAGGGCGTCTTCTTTCAAGACGATGAACAGGCCTTCGGCTGCTGAGACGACCCTCCCGTCAGGGCTCGTCAACGTTGCGCGCGTGGAGATCTTGCGGCCGTCGATACCGTCGATCCGGGCCTCGAGGATTGTCTCGGTCTCGATCGGCAGCATGGCGATGAACTTGACGCTGATGTTGGCGGCGACGGTCTTGTGATCGTTCATCCAGCACACAGCGCCCATCGCTTCATCGAGCGCTGCCGCCATCGCGCCGCCATGCACATGCCCCGGCGGCCCCATCGTCTTGCGGCCGAACCAGGCCTTTGCATACAGCTGCGGTTCGCCGGGCCGGCGGAAGTAGGCCAGGCGTACACGATCACCTTCGTGGAGGAACGTGCCTTCAGGGGACGGAAACGGGATGACAGGCTCCCAGCCGGGCTCGGGTCGCGCGGCTGGTGCACTCACCCGCGCCAGCCTTTCGTGGGCCGCGTAAAGCGCGCCGGCAACTTGGCGCGATCGATCGGCTGCTCCGGCGGCGCTGCCGCCGCGATTTCATCAGCCTCTTCGTCCTTGGGCAGGCCTTCGAGCTGATCGGTGAACAGCAGCGAGTGATGCGACGGCACCTCGAACTTCTTGCCGCACGTCTTGCACGTCACCTCGTCGTCGAGCCGCAGCAGGTGATCGCGCAGCTTGTCGAACTTGGCGCGATCTTCCCCGCCCTGCGGCTGCCGGTCCTTGCGCTTGGTGCGGCGCATCCAGCGGATGCTGTATTCGTTCGTGCGCTTGCAGCGAGGGCACGCGTAGCGAGCGGGCCGATTTTCGGGCTTCTCGGAGAAATACGCTTTTTCGTCAAAAGACACACATAGATCTTACTCGCATCAGGCGATCGGAAGGTGAGCTGTTGACCTTCCGATCTGAGAACAGGTTCTATATCAGCAGAGCACAGACCAACCGATGCCATCGACGTCACTCGTCTTCTACATTTCAGGTCATGGCTTCGGGCATGCCTCGCGATCGATCGAATTCATCAACGCGCTGATCGACAAGCAGCCGCGCCGCCGCGTCTACGTGCGATCGCAGGTGGCCCCATGGCTGTTCGAGCGCACTACCCATCCCAGTGTGTTGCTGTCCGCAGTCGAAACCGATACCGGCGTCGTGCAGATCGACAGCTTGCGGCTTGATGCGCCGGCGACGATCGATCGCGCCACCGCGTTCATGCGCACCTTCAACGCGCGCGTGCAGGAGGAAGTGGATTTCCTGCGGAAGGTGAACGCGCAGGTGGTGATCGCCGACCTGCCGCCGCTCGGCATCGCGGCTGCACACGCCGCGGGACTTCCGGCGATCGCTTACGGCAACTTCACGTGGGACTGGATCTACGCCAACTATGAGGGCAGCGACGAGCTGGCCGCGCAGCTCGGTGATATCTATTCGAAGACCACCTGCGCGCTGCGGCTGCCAATGTCGGGCGGCTTCGAGACCATGACCGACGTGCGCGATCTGCCGTTCGCGGCGAGACACGCGCGATACGACCCCGAGGAGACCCGGCGTGCCCTCGGCCTCTCGCTCGATGCACGCATCGTGCTCGTGTCGTTCGGTGGGTACGGTGTCCAGGGCGCGGCCAAACCGCGCACACCGGGTTACCACGTGCTGTGGCCTGGAGACGTCGATGAAGCCGCGATGTATGACGCCGGTTATCGCTACGAGGATCTCGTGAAGGCGGTTGACGTCGTCGTCACCAAGCCGGGCTACGGAATCATCTCGGAATGCATCGCGAACGACACGGCATTGCTATACACGTCGCGCGGCGACTTCCGGGAGTATCCGGTACTCGTGGAGGCAATGCCGAAATATCTGCGATGCGCATTCATCGATCACGAGGATCTGTTTTCGGGAAACTGGGTTCCGCATCTCGATCGACTGCTCGCACAGCCGCCGCCGCCGATCACGCCGCGCACTGACGGCGCCAGGGTTGCCGCCGACTTGCTCGGCATGCTGTTCTGATTAACAGGAGATCAGGAGATCAGGAGAAGGCAGACAGGAGATCAGGAGATCAGGAGATAAAGAGATAACGACTGGGCCGCAGCCACTACTGTGAATCGGGTAGATACAGCGTACAAACGAAAGGCGGACCGGTAGGTCCGCCTTTACGAACGAGAACTGGCCAGTGGCCGCCTGGCTAATCCTTGATCACCGTGATCAGCGTCCACATCTTCGGGACGTTGACCTTCTCGATCGACACCGGCGTCAGTTCCGCCTGCTCGAGGAACTTCGGCAAGTCGAGGTCAGCCGTGAACCCGATGTGGACCGTCATCGGCGAAATCGCCGTTTCGATCTTCGACATGATCGGGTTCAAGCTCTTGAAGTGGTTCAGGATCACGACGCGGCCGCCGGGGCGGCACACGCGGTACATCTCGCGCGCCACGGCCACCGGGTTGGGGACCACGCTGATCACATACGGCGCGTAGACGACGTCGAAGGAGTTGTCGGCGAACGTCATCTTGGTTGCGTCCATCTCCAACACGTCGCAATTGGTGAGGCCCTTCTCCTCGATCCGCTTGCTCGCCTTCGCCAGCATGCGGCTCGACAGATCGATACCCGTGATCCGCGCCGCGCGCGGATACATGCCGAGATTGATGCCGGTGCCGACACCGACCTCCAGCACGTGCGTCCCCGGTCGAATCCGCATCTTCTCGAGCGCCTCGATGCGTCCGGGATGCAGCGTCGGACCGTAGGTGTAGTCGTAGACCTTGGCGATGTTCTGATACACCTTCTCGACGAAGTCGGTCCCGACGTTCGTCACAGAAAGCGCATTCGCCGCCGCGTCACCCGACCGCCGGGTCTGCTCTTCAAATAAGGCCATAGTTTTTTCGCTCGCTGACCGGTTCCGGACTATACCACGTCAAGCACGTCCAAGGCCGCGTCCAAACGGCCCGACGGGACGGAGATTTGCACACCCGCGGCCATGCCTTTGATGGCCGTCACGATCTCTTTCGCGACTTTCACGCCTTCGGCGAGCGCCTCGTCCTCGCTTGCCGTCTTGCGCATTCGCTCCACAAACGCGTCGGGCACCGTGACACCCGGCACTTCGTTGGCCATGAACTCCGCATGCAGCGCGCTCTCGAACGGCCAGATGCCGACGATGATCGGCAACCGCATTGGCGCAACGCGGGCGAGGAATCGTTCGAACGCCTTGACGTCGAACACCGGCCTCGTCACCGCATATTCCGCGCCCGCCTCCACCTTGAACTCGAGGCGGCGAAGCTCCTGGTCCAAATCGCGCGATGGGTTCACCATCACGCCGGTATGAAAACAAGTCGGCTCGCCGATCGACTGGCCGCCGATGTCGAGCCCGTGATTCAACTGGGTGATGACGTTCGTCAAGCCAATTGAATCTATGTCGAACACCGCCGTGGCATCGGGGATGTCCCCCAGCATGCGCACGTCGCCGGTGATGCCGAGCACGTTGCGCACCCCCATGGCGTGCGCGCCGAGCAGATCCGACTGGATGCCCAGCAGGTTGCGATCGCGACACGAATACTGCAGCAACGCCTCGATACCGGCATGCTGCTGCACGAGCACCGCCAGCGCCAGGGCGCTCATACGCGCGCCCGAACGCGGACCGTCGGGTATCGTCACCACGTCGACGCCCCGCTTCGCCAGCCGCTTCGCGTCTGCAAGCGCCGCCTGCGGCGCATGACCGCGCGGCGGCAACAGCTCGATGGCCCGAAGGAAGTGCCCGTTGACGAGCTTTCGGCCCATGAACGACTTCTCTTCAGGCGGCAGCGCCGGCTTCGCGTTCGGCTTCTGCGCCACCGGGGTGCTCACACCGGTGCCTCCGGCGTGACGCGCCAGCCCCGGCGCCATCTGCTTGGCCGCGAGCGCGATCTGGCGGATATGCTCCGGAGTCGTCCCGCAACAACCGCCCACCAGGCGCACGCCCGACGCGATGAATCGCCTCGCGTAAGACGCCATGTATTCCGGCGAGCACAGATAGAGGTTGCGGCCTTCGATATCGCGAGGCTTGCCCGCGTTCGGCTGCGCCGACAACCACACGTCGGTGACGTCGCTTATCCGCTCGATGGTCTCGAGCATGGGCGCCGGACCGACGCTGCAATTTACGCCGACGACATTCGCGCCCAGCGCCACCAGCTCCGCCGCAAACTGTTCCGCCGGCGCGCCGTCGAGGCTCGCACCTTCCTCTTCCGTTGTCATCTGCGCCACGATCGGCAACTCGCAAACGCTGCGGACCGCTTTGATCGCCGCGCCGATCTCGTTCAGATCGCGGAAGGTCTCCAGCACGAACAGATCGACGCCGCCGTCGAACAGCGCCTGCGCCTGATCGCGGAACATCGCTTCCGCTTCGTCGACGCCGGTCTTGCCCCAGGGCTCGATGCGCACACCTAGCGGTCCAATAGCACCGGCAACGTATGCGTCCTGCCCTGATTTCTGTACCGCCTCGCGCGCGAGCTTAGCTCCAGCGAGGTTGAGGTCGCGAACCTGATCGCCGAGCCCGAAACTGCGGAGCTTCATGCGGTTCGCGCCGAAGGTGTTCGTTTCTATGACGTCAGCGCCGGCACGGAGATACTGCCCATGCACATCCGTAACCAGCACCGGCTGGGTGGTATTCAACGATTCAAAGCAACGGTTGATGAACACGCCACGGCCGTACAGCATCGTGCCCATGGCGCCGTCGCACACAAGCACACGATCATCTAACGCAGCGAGAAAGCTCTTCACTTGTTGGTTATAAGGCTACAGACGCGAAACAGCCGGGCCCGGTTCGCGCTACGGCCGCGCTTAACGCGCAGGCAGCGGCGCGGTCTGGTTCTCGGCCGCCGGCACGAGCAACTCCGTCTTGTCCCACACGAAGTCGTCCTTGCTGTAGACGGCAAGCTCGTAATCCTTGCCCATGAAGATCGCCGACACGGGGCACGCTTCCTCGCAGTAGCCACAGAAGATGCACCGCGTCTTGTGAATCTGATAAATCGACGCGTACCGTGGGCCGGCCATCACCGTGCCGTCGTTCTCCGCCGCTTCGAGGTAGATCGCATCAGCCGGGCACGCCACCGCGCACAGGCCGCACGCCACGCACTTCTCGAGCCCGTTCTCGTCGCGCATCAACACCTGTTTGCCGCGATACCGAGGAAACATCGGCACCTTCTGATCCGGATAGTTCACGGTGATCGGCTTCCGGAACAGGTGCTTGAACGTGAGCGCAAAGCCTTTGGCGAGCGGACCGAGCATATGTCTTGAAATGATACCATCTCAGGACATCTGGCCACCGGGCCATCAGGCCACAACGGCGGGTTTTATGATGGCCTGATTGCCTGACGGCCTTGATGGCCTGATGCTCGAAGAACCTAAATTTCTCAGCGCAGAGCAGTTCCTGCTCACGACGCTTGTCGTCAAACTGGCCGCGATGGCGGCCCTGGCGACGATGCTGGCGCGCTATCGGCGCTTCAGGCACATCCTGATCTTCGAGCAGCGCAACTGGCCGGACCGCCTGGTGTTCGCGCTCGGCCTGGCCCTCCCCTTTACGGCGGGCGTTGCCTCCCGCGTCCTGCTCAACTACGACGCCGCCGACCTCACACTCGAAGGCGCATTGCTGGCGGGCTTGATCGCGGGACCCTATACCGGCGCCATCGTCGGCCTGTCGATGGCGCTGCCGGCCCTGGCGGCGGGCGAGTACGGCGCGCCGTTCTTCGCCGTCGGCTGCGGCTTCGCCGGCGGCGGCATTCGCGAGGCCTGCCCGAAGGAAGACATCTGGAACTTCTCGCCGTTCGTGATCCTGAGCCTCCCCCGTCACGTGTGGCGCATGCTGCGGAACCTCGAAGTGAACTGGCAGGTGATGTTGCTGCTCACCACGGTGGGCCTCGAGTTCATCCGCCAAATGGTCGGCGAGCGGTACGAGGCACGCCTGTTCCACATCTCGAGCCCGTCGCCGTGGATCACGTTGTGGATCTACGTAGCAACAATTCTCACCGTGTCCACGCCGATCAAGATCTGGAACAACGCCCGCATCGAGCATCGCCTGCAGGAACAGGAGAAGCTGCTGCTCGCCGCCAAGGTGGAAGCGCTCAAGAGCCAGATCAACCCGCACTTCCTCTTCAACACGTTGACGTCGGTGTCGTCGCTGATCCGCTCGCAGCCTGAAACCGCGCGGGCCGTGATCCAGAAACTCTCCGGCCTGCTGCGCAAACTGCTGCAAAGCCAGGAACAGTTCGTGAGCTTGCGCGAGGAGCTCTCCGCTATCGACGAATACCTCGACATCGAGGTGGTGCGCTTCGGTCCACGCCTCGTGGTGAAGAAGTCGGTCGCGCCCGATACGTTGGACGTGATAGTGCCGAGCCTCCTGCTGCAGCCGCTGGTGGAAAACTGCATCAAACATGGCTTCGCCAGGAAGGTCGGCCCTGGCACGATTACCATCCGCAGCCGCCGCGAGCGCGGCATGGCGATCATCGAAGTAGAGGACGACGGCCTAGGAATTTCTGAGGAACGCCTGGTTCTCGCGCTGTCGAGCGGCATCGGCCTCAGTAACGTGCACGAGCGCCTGCGCGTCCTATATGGCGCGGCCGGACGCCTGGTGCTCACCGGCTCGCCCGGAAAAGGCGCATGCGCACGAGTCGAGATTCCGTCGGATATGGCGTCCGAACAACGCATCACGGCATGACCATACCAGGCCATCAGGCCATCAGGCCATCGGGCCATCACGTGCTCACCGCGGTTGTCGCCGACGACGAACAGCTGGCGCGGGACGAGCTGTGTTTCCAGCTCGGTCAAATCGACGGCATCGAGGTGGTCGCGCAGGCGGCCAATGGCGTAGAGGCGCTCGAGGAAATTTCGCGCACCTCGCCCGACGTGGCGTTTCTCGATGTGCAGATGCCGGGCCTTACCGGCTTTGAAGTC
>DASVFC010000704.1:0-2181 GCA_036380235.1 Vicinamibacterales bacterium | reverse complement strand
ATCGTCTTCCAGGACAATCACCCGAGCAACCTCACGGCGTGGAACGAGAAAGCGAAGCGGTTCGGCTACACGGTGATCACTATCCCGCAGAAGAATCCGCATCCGGGCATGGAGTACTACCTCGATGCCTACAAGAAGGCGATCACGCCGCGGACGAAGCTGATTAGCTTCACACATCTCTCCAGCTCGGTCGGCGATCTCTTCCCGGCGAAGGAGCTCTGCGCGTTGGCGCGCGAACACAACGTGCTGTCGCTGGTCGATGGCGCGCAGTCGTTCGGCCTGCTCGACGTCAACCTGACCGACATGTCGCCGGATTTCTATACCGGCAGCGCACACAAATGGCCGTGCGGCGCGCGTGAATGCGGCGTGCTCTACATCAACGCCCGCGCGCACAAGCAGATCTGGCCGTCGATTTACAGCGCCTATCCGGGCGCGGTCGGCATCTCACGCACGTTCGAGAGCTTCGGCCAGCGCGATGAGGCAACGATGATCGCGTTCCGCACGGCCCTGGAGTTCCAGACGCAGGTCGGCCGCGAGGCGATCGAGAAACGCTCGCGGGCGTTGACGCAGCAGCTGATCGCCGGATTGTCGAAGTTGCCCGAAATGAAGGTATGGACGTCGCCGAACCCGTCATTGAACGCCGCGGTAGTGTCGTTTCAGCCGGGCTCGCTCAATTCCGGCAAGCTCGGGCAACTCCTCTACGAGAAAGACAAGATCGGAACGGCGGGACGCGGCAGCGGCGACCGCGGCGGCCTGCGGGCATCACCGCACTTCTACAACACGCCTGAGGAGATCGACCGGCTGGTCGCGGCAGTCGCGAGATACCTGAAAGCGGGAATTTAAGCACCTTCGTGCTTTTCCGGTGCTGCTAGAACGCCACAATCACACCCGCCGTCAGGTCCGCCTGGAACACGGGATTCGCCCGTAACAGGATCGTGCAACCGCCGCTACAGGCGGCGGCGCCGCCGAGGTCAACAATCGTCATGTAGCCGCGACCCTCGACTCTCAGGCCGAGGTGGCGCGTCGCGAAAAATCTGCCGCCGGCACCGAGGCCGATGCTGAACAACAACTCCGTGTCGCCCGCGGCGGCATAGCGGGACACGCCGACGAGTCCACTGATGAACGCGCTCGCGGCCGCGCCGGGAAGCGGATCGAGTTCCTGCATCAAGCCGACCATCATGTGGTCGACGGTGGTGAGCTCGCGGATCGGCGGCGAAAAGAATGTTGGCTGTGCGGTAACGCGGGCCTGCGCGCGGCTGAACACCGCCTCGAACTTACGCCCGCCGCGCGGATCGCCGAACGGGATATCCAGCACCATCCCGAAGCTCACGCCGCCATCGTCGTCCACGACCGGCGCGCCGTCGACAACACCGACGCCCGCGCCGAACCGGTAACCGCCAAATGGGGTCAGCTCCACCGACTGCGCGCCTGCATTCGAACATACACACAGAATGCCAAGTAGCGCCACGAACGCCGATCTCATCGTCGGTTCCTTCCTCGATGCGCGTGAAGAAAAAACAACAGGAGGTCAGGAGTCAAGGAGGGCATTAATTTACATGCCTCCTTACTCCCCACCTCCTGTTCGTTTCTCGGCTTGCGTCTTGTTACTGCTGGTTCGATGACGTCGGCTTCACCGTCGGGTACTTAATCCCCAACTGATCCAGATACGTTGGGAACTTGGTCGGGTCGTAGTAGAACGGCCGCATCTTTTCGCGGTAGCGGTCGAGGATCTCCTTGTTCAAGTGCGTCGGCGCCGGGGTGTCCTTCGCGATGAACGGCACGTAGGTGTGTTCCTTGCGCTGCACGTTGTTGAAGTAGTCCCACGCTCCCTTGATCAACTCCGGCTTCGTCAGCAGATCCAGGATCGTCATGGCCTGCGCTTTCGCGCCGGCCACCACGCCCTTGTGCGCGATCGGCGTCGCACTCGCGATGCCGCTCGACCAGTTGTGCCCCGGCAGCCCCGGAATATTCGCGGGATAGCTCAGCGTCACCGTCGGCATGTTCCACGAGATGTCGCCGATGTCGTCCGAGCCGCCGCCGGTGTTACGCTCCTGGTCCACCGGCTGCCCAAGCGTGCCAAGCTTGACCGCGAGCCCAGGCTGCGTCGCGTTGCCAAGTTCCTTCTGCAGCGCCTTGGCGAGCGTCTGGTCCTTGTCGTCCCAGGCGGGCATCCCGACCGTC
>DASVFC010000703.1:0-13744 GCA_036380235.1 Vicinamibacterales bacterium | reverse complement strand
ACTCGATCGTCCGGGCCCCGACGGTGGCGGCACGGGCGCCGGCGTGGTCACCGGCGGATTCGCGGCCACCGGCGGAGCAGACGGATCGGCGGGCGCGGGAATCGCCGTCGATCCGCCGCCGCCCGGAATCGGGAAAGGCCTTGGCGTATAGACCACGCCGGAGCTCGCGCAGGCGGCGAACGATCCGGCAACGAGCATGATGACGATGAGCCGAGCCATCACGACGTAGTATCGGCGCTTGATGCCGAATTGTGTAGTCCTGCGCGATTCATGGCACAATGCTCAGCAATGGAGCAAACGCTCCTCCTCAACGCGACCTACGAGCCGCTGAAAGTCGTTCACTGGCAGAAGGCGGTGACGTTGTGGTGTCAGGGGAAGGTCGAGATCATCGCACATCACGACCGCGAGGTACGTGCTGTCTCGTTTTCCTTCAAGCTGCCGTCGGTGATCCGCTTGCTCCGCTACGTGCGGATCAAGAAGCGCTTCGATTATGTGCCGTTCTCTCGCGCCAACATCTACGCGAGAGACGAATTCACCTGCCAGTACTGCGCTGACGTCTTCCCAACCCAAGAGCTCACCTTCGATCATGTCGTGCCAGTTTCGCAGGGCGGCCGCAAGGATTGGGAGAACATCGTCACCTGCTGCGTGACCTGCAACCGGCGCAAGGGTGGACGCACGCCAGACGAGGCGCGCATGCGCCTCATCCGTCCGCCGCGACGGCCAATGTCGGCGCCCGCGATCCGCATTACCATTGGACTGCGCAGCGCGCCGGAAAGCTGGCGCGACTACTTGTATTGGAATCTCGAACTGGACGACGACGAAAGCTGACGCCCCTTGCCAGTCCTCACGAGCCTCGAGCCAGTTCGCGTGATCGAAGGCGGACGGTTGTGGCTCCGCGGTGACGGCTTTCCCCAGCCTGAATCCACCAGCGATCTCGTGACCATCGGCGGCCTGCCGGCGCGCCTGGCGTTTGCCGCCGGCGACCGCATGGCCGTTGTGGTGCCGACCGGCCTCGATGGCGGCGACACGCCGGTCAAGTGCGCGTGGTTGCCGGGCGCCACACTCTATGCGCGCGTTGGCCGTCTCCTCGCTACCGGCCTGCATCAGGTCGACAACCCGGTGTTCGCACCCGACGGCAGCGTGTTCGTGACTTATAGCGGATCGCGGGGCCAGGAAGCCGCGGTCTCGATCTTCAAGGTCACCGCTGCGGGGGCGCGCGAGCCGTTCGTGCACGGCCTGGTCAATCCCACCTCGATGGCAATTGGGCCCGACGGCCGCTTGTATGTTTCGAGCCGTTTCGAGGGACGCGTCTACCGCGTGTTCGACGACGGCCGTTACGAGGTCATGGCGTCGGACCTCGGCATCGCGTGCGGGCTCGCGTTCGGATCCGACGGCGCCTTGTTCGTCGGCGATCGATCGGGAACCGTGTTCCGCATCGATCCAGGTGGCCGTACGGAAACGTTTGCCACCGTGCCGTCGAGTGTGGCGGCGTTTCACCTGGCGATGTCGCCCGATGGATCTCTCTATGTTGCGGCACCAACGCTGGCGTCGTACGACTCGCTATTCAGGATCGACAGCAATGGGCGCGTCGAAACCGTGCGCGTGCCGTTCGGCCGGCCGCAAGGCCTCGCATTCGATTCTTCCGGCGTGCTGCACGTCGTGGAAGCACTGGCGGGCTCCAGCGGCGTGTATGCGATGCGACCCGATCGCGATCCTGAATTGGTCGTCGCGGGCGCAGGGCTGGTTGGGATCGCGTTCGGTCCCGGCGGTGAGATGGTCGTTGCGTCAAACGCCTCGGTCTACTCGTTCGCGGCCGGCTAGATGAACATCGTCATCATCGGCCTGCTGGCCCTGGCAGCCGTGTCGCTCGGATTGCGCGCCACCTCTTTCCTGGCCATCCGCCTGCACCCTGTCGCGCGCATGGGATTGGCGCTCCTGGTCGGCGGCATCCTGTCGAGCGCCTTCCTGCAGTTTTGCGACAGCTATCGCGTGTTGGAGTTCGGGCTCGGCCTGCTGATCTCCTTGTCGCCGGTCGGCGTGTTCGACGCCGTGAAGTGGTGGTTCTTATGGGGGCGTTAGGATTCAGGACAATCGATCATGCGGTCGCGGAGCAACTCCTAGGCGACGGCGTCATGGTCATCGATGTGCGTACGCCGGGGGAGTACGAGCACCTCGGTCACATCCCGGGCGCGCTGTTAATCCCGGTTGATCTGATCGCGTCGGCACCGGCGGTGCTGCCGGCCGACACGACGACGGTGCTCGTGTACTGCGAGCACGGTGTTCGCAGCCGCGCGGCGTCAGAGCTCCTCGCGGCTGCCGGCATTGCCGAAGTGCTGAATCTTGCCGGCGGGCTCGAGCCATGGAGGGGTCCGCGCGAGTTCGGTGCCGGCGCCATCAGCGGTCCTTCGTCATGGCTGTTGAACAACGCCGATCTGTTGCACCGTGGTGGGCGGGTGCTCGACGTGGCGTGCGGTCGCGGCCGCCATGCGCTGCTGCTCGCCGGCGCGGGATTCGACGTCACGGCGATGGATCGCAACGCCGAGGCGATCACGCAACTTACAGGTTTCGCCCGCGGCCTGGGCGTGCCGCTCGCCGCGACGGTGATCGATCTCGAAACCGATCCGCCCCCGCACCTCGGATCGCAGCTGTATGACGCCATCCTCGTGTTCAACTACCTGCATCGGCCGCTGATGCCGGCGTTGCGTGAAGCCGTCAAGGTTGGCGGCCGCATCTTCTATGAAACCTTCACCGAGCGGCAGGCCGAAAGCGGCCGCCCGCGCAATCCCAAGTTCCTGCTGGAAGACGGCGAGCTCGAGCAGTTGATGCAGCCATTTACGATCCTGCGGTCGCGCGCCGGGGAGTTCGATGGCCGATGGATCGCATCAGTGGTCGCTGAACGGCCGTGAGTTCGGTGACGAAGTAGAATGCCAGCGCGGATATGAGCCAACTGTTTCAACGCAAACCGATTGCGGACCTCGTAGTTGATGAAGCGGACGCCCATCGATCGCTGAAGCGCGTGCTCGGCGCCGGCGACCTGGTCATGTTGGCGATTGGCGCCGTCATCGGGGCGGGCATCTTCGGTGCGATCGGCACCGCCGCCGCGGGGCAGGTCGCGCCCGACGGGACGGTGGTGCGATACGCGGCGGGTCCGGCACTGATCTTCTCGTTCATCCTGCTCGGCGGCGCATGTGCGCTGGCAGCCCTGTGTTATGCGGAGCTCGCGGCGATGATCCCGCAGGCGGGCGGCGCGTATGCCTACTCGTATGCGGCACTGGGCGAGCTGGTCGCCTGGATCATCGGCTGGGACCTGATCCTCGAATACGCGGTCGGCAACGTTGCCGTGGCTATCTCGTGGGGCGACTACTTCAATACGCTGGTTCGCAGTGTCGGCATCGACCTGCCGGCGTGGCTGACCACGGGCTACCGCACCGCGCTGCTCAGCTCCAACCCGGACGTCAACGGACTATTGCAGACGGCGCCGCAGTTGTTCGGCATGCCGGTACTGGTCAACCTGCCGGCGTTCGCCATCGTGATGTTGGTCACCTGGCTGCTGTTGCGCGGCGCGCGAGAGACCGCCACCGCGAACGCGGTGATGGTGGTGATCAAGCTCGTGGTGCTCGCGCTCTTCATCGGCGTCGGCGTCATGAATATCAACCCGGCCAACTACACGCCGTTTGCGCCGAACGGGTTCACCGGCATCCATCAGGGTGCGGCGATCGTGTTCTTCGCCTACATTGGCTTCGACGCGATTTCGACGGCGGCCGAGGAGACGCGCAACCCACAGCGCAACTTGCCGCTCGGCATCCTCGGCGGCCTCGCCATCTGCACCGTCATCTACGTGGTGGTCGGCGCGGTGATCACCGGCATGGTGCCGTATACCGAACTCGCGGTCGCCGATCCGCTGGCGCGCGCGCTGGAACTCATCGGCTACTCCGGCGTCGGTGCCATCGTCGCCTTCGGCGCCACCATCTCGATGGCCGCCGTGCTGCTCGTCTTTCAGTACGGGCAGCCGCGCATTTTCTTCGCGATGGCGCGTGACGGGCTGCTGCCCGAGTGGGTGGCTCGCGTCGATCCCAAGACACGCATTCCGTACGCGGCCACGCTCGCCACTGGCTTCATCGTCGCGGTGGCGTCGATGGTGGGAGATGCGGCGGAGACCTACGACCTGACGAACATCGGCACGCTGTTCGCGTTCGCACTCGTGTGTTCCGGCGTGATGGTGCTCCGTGTCGTCGACCCGGACCGTGAGCGTCCGTTCAAGGTACCGTTCGTGTGGGTGATTGCTCCGCTTGGCGTCGCCGCGTGCCTGTTCATCATGGTGGGACTGCCGACACAGGCGTGGGTCGTGTTTGGCTGGTGGCTGCTGATCGGGATGGCCGTGTATATCGGCTACGGTTATCGCCACAGCAAATTGCGTCGCCGCGTGTAGCCAGCAATTGTAAAGGGGCCTGGCACCTTTACATGGGGAAACGATGGAATAGCTGCTACTGGGCGACCGCCCGGCGTTGCAGGATCTGATCGAATTTCCACAGGGCGCGATAGAATTGGGGTTTGGGGTTTCCGCAAGAAACCTCACATACATACCCTCAATGCCGCACAACTGGATCGCCGTTCGCGGGGCGCGTGTCCACAATCTCAAGGACATCGACGTCGACATCCCGCGCGACAAGCTCGTCGTCATCACCGGTCTCTCGGGATCGGGGAAGTCTTCGCTCGCCTTCGACACACTGTATGCCGAGGGCCAGCGCCGCTATGTGGAGTCGTTATCCGCGTACGCGCGCCAGTTCCTTGAGCAGATGGAAAAGCCCGACGTCGACCTGATCGAAGGGTTGTCGCCGGCGATCTCGATCGAGCAAAAGACGACGGGCTCGAACCCGCGTTCCACGGTCGGCACGGTGACCGAAATCTACGATTACCTGCGGCTGCTGTTCGCGAACGTCGGCGTGCCGCACTGCCCGAACTGCGGCCGCGAAATCGCCTCGCAGTCGCTCGAGCGGATCGTCGACCTGGTGATGACGTATCCGCAGGACACGCGCATCAACGTGATGGCGCCGATCGTGCGAGGCCGCAAGGGCGAGTTCAAGAAGGAACTGCAGGCGTTGCGGACGCGCGGCTTCACCAAGGCGCGCATCGACGGCCAGCTGCGGTCGCTCGAAGAGGAGATCAAGCTCGATCGGCGGCGCAACCACAACATCGACATCGTGATCGATCGGCTGATCGTCCGCAGCGGCATCGAGCGGCGGCTGGCCGAATCGGTCGAAGTCGCGCTGCAGATGGCCGACGACGTGGTGGTGATCAATTCGCTGGATGGCGGCGATCGACTGTTCTCGCGCAAGCTGGCGTGCGTGGTCTGCGGCATCAGCGTGCCGGAGATGTCGCCGCGCGCGTTCTCGTTCAACTCGCCACATGGCGCCTGCCAGGCCTGCCAGGGCCTCGGCGCGACGTGGGATTTCGATCCGGCTCGCATCATCCCCGATGAATCGAAATCGCTCGCCGAAGGCGCGATCGCGCCGTGGGGAAAGGGCGACAGCAAGCTGGTCGCCGAAGCCGTGGCGTCGATCGCGTCGTATTACGGCATCGATCCCAAGGTGCCGTTCGGCAAGCTGCCGAAGAAGCAGCGCGACCTAATCCTCAATGGGCCTGGAGCCGGGAGCCGGGAGCCGGGAGCCGACGACGGCAGCACAGTGAAGAAGCTGGTCGCGCAGGCGAAGAAGGCGATCAAGAAAAAGCTGTCGGAGCCGGATCCGTTCGGGCGCGACTTCGAGGGCCTGCTGCCGAACCTGCGGCGGCGTTTCGAAGAAGGGTCGTGGGCGGTACAGGAAGAGCTCGATCCGTATCGAGCGTTACGGGAGTGCCCGGTGTGCAACGGCAACCGGCTGCGCCAGGAAAGCCTCGTCGTTACTCTCAAAGGGCGGACCATCGCTGATTACGTCAACCTGCCGATCTCCGAGGCGTTGACCTTATTCGACAGCATCGAGCTGCACGATCGCGAAGCGATCATCGCCACGCGCATCTTGAAGGAAATCCGCGATCGGCTGCGTTTTCTCAACGACGTCGGCGTCGGCTACCTGACGCTGGCGCGTTCGGCGGCCACGTTGTCGGGCGGCGAGGGGCAGCGCATCCGTCTCGCGACGCAGATTGGCTCGAACCTCACCGGCGTGCTGTACGTGCTCGACGAACCGTCCATCGGCCTGCACCAACGCGACAATCGCAAGCTGCTGGCGACGCTGGGGCGGCTGCGCGATCTGGGCAACACCGTGGTGGTGGTCGAGCACGACGAGGAAACGATCCGTGCGGCCGATTACGTGGTCGATCTCGGCCCCGGCGCCGGCGACCTCGGTGGCCAGCTGATCTTCCAGGGAGCGCCGGCCGAGCTGATCGGCAATGGTAATGGCTCGCTCACGGGCGCATATCTGGCTGGACACAATGCGATTGAGACGCCGAAGGCGCGCCGCAAGGACTCAAAGGGCGAGATCGTCATTCGCGGCGCCCGCGCCAACAACCTGAAAGACGTCGACGTAAAGATCCCGCTCGGACGGCTGGTCGCCGTTACCGGCGTCAGCGGCTCGGGCAAGAGCACCCTGGTCAACGACATCCTATACAAGTCGCTCGCCCGCGAGTTCTACCGCGCTGCCGACGAGCCGGGCGCCCACGAGAAGATCGAAGGCATCAACCTTATCGACAAGGTGATCGAGATCGATCAATCGCCGATTGGCCGCACGCCGCGTTCGAACCCCGCGACGTATACGAGCCTGTTTACCTTCATCCGCGAGCTCTTCGCGATGGTGCCCGAAGCCCGCGCCCGCGGCTTCAAGCCGGGCCGGTTCTCGTTCAACGTCAAAGGCGGGCGATGCGAGGCCTGCCAGGGCGACGGCGTGATCGCGATCGAGATGCACTTCCTGCCGAACGTCTACGTGACGTGCGAGCAGTGCAAGGGCCGGCGCTACAACCGCGAGACGCTCGAGATCAAATATCGCGGCAAGTCGATCGCCGATGTGCTCGACCTCACCGTCGACCAGGCGCTGCCGTTGCTCGAGAACTTCCCGCCGATCGCGACCAAGCTGCGCACGCTGCAAAGCGTCGGCCTCGGCTACATCACGCTCGGGCAGTCGGCCACGACGCTGAGCGGCGGCGAGGCACAACGTGTCAAGCTGTCGCGCGAGTTGTCCAAGCGCGGCACCGGCCGCACGCTCTACATCCTTGACGAGCCAACGACAGGCCTGCATTTCGAAGACGTGCGCAAGCTGCTTGACGTGTTGATGCGCCTCGTCGAACAGGGCAACACCATCGTCGTGATCGAGCACAATCTCGACGTGATCAAGTCGGCGGACTGGATTATCGATCTGGGTCCGGAAGGCGGCGGAGGCGGCGGGCGAGTGGTCGCGCAGGGCACGCCCGAGCAGGTGGCGAAGTCGAAGAACTCGGCAACGGGGCAGTTTCTGGCCGAGATGCTGAAGTAGTTGAGAGTTAGGAGTTAAGAGTTAAGAGTTGGTCCTTTCTCTTAACTCCTAACTCTCCACTCTTAACTTCTGTTTACTTCATTTCCTTCTGCAGCAACTGGAAACGCCCCGCCAGGCCGCCCATCATCGTACTCACCTGCGATGAGTAGCCTTTGTACTGCTCTGGCAATTTCCATTCAGCGGCGAGCTGCTCCGGCGTCTTGCCCGCCTTCAGGCCTGCACGGCCGTAAGCGACGAGGTCGGCGTTGAACTGCGCGAACTCCTTCAGATCGGCGATGGTGGTCTGCGCCGGCATGTGGCCGTTGATGATCTGATCGACGCTCTTGCTGAGGCCGGCGTAGGCCTTGTTGAGCGTATCGGGCATTTCGACCATGCTGCCGCCGTTGTTGCTGTCGATCAGCGGCACGCCCTTGCCGGCGAAGATGTCGCCCGAGTGCACGATGCGATGCGACGGGAACACGACCCAGGCGTCGCCGTTGGTGTGGCCGCGGCCGAAGAAATAGAGATCGATCTGATCGGCGCCCTTGCCGATCGTCATCCGGTCCGTGAACGTCCGCTTGGCCATGCCGTTGTTGTTGTTGTCCTTGAAGATCGGCATCTTCTCCATGTTCGTCTTGGTGTTTTCCTGCACCACGACGTCCACCGAAGCGGGGAATTCAACGTTGCCGCTGACGTGATCGCCATGCGTGTGCGTATTGATCAACAGCGTGACCGGCTTCGGTGTCAGCTTCTTGATTTCGGCGAGGATCGGCGCGCCCCAGCCGGGGTTCTTGGCGTCGACCACGGCGACGCCGTCAGCCATCACGAACACCGCCGTGTTGCCGCCGCCGCCGCGCAGCACGAAGAGGTTGTCCTTGACCTTCTCGGTGGTCACGACCTTCGGCGCGTCAGCTGCGGGCTGCTGTGCCGCGACGATGGCGATGCTCCCCGATACCAGCAAAATTCCCAAAACTAGTGCTCTCTTCATCACGCCTCCAGGGCTTGCCCGTCAGACATCATAATCCCTCCGCCTGAAGTAATCTGTGCCGCTATGAAGAAATTGCTGCTCGCCCTGCTGCTGGCTTCAACCGCCGTTTACGACCCCTCCGACTCAGCGGCGCAGGCGCCGACCTACGACCTCATCCTCAAGGGCGGCCGCATCGTCGACGGCACGGCGAGCCCGTGGTACAGCGCCGACATCGCGATCACCGGCGACACGATTGTGCGCATCGCGCCAGCGATCAACGAGCAGGCCAAGCGCATGGTCAACGTGAAGGGCCTCATCGTCTCGCCCGGATTCATCGACATCCACACCCACGCGCGGCGCGGCATCTTCGAGGTGCCGACCGCTGACAACTACATTCGGCAGGGCGTGACGACGTTGATCGAAGGTCCCGACGGAGGCTCGCCGATCCCGCTGGCGCCGTTCCTCGACAAGGTGGCGGCCGCGCGCATCACGCCGAACTTCGCGATGTTCATCGGCCAGGGCTCGGTACGCAGCGAAGTGATGGGCGAAGTCGATCGTCCGGCCACACGCGAGGAGCTCGAGAAGATGCGCGAGCTCGTGACGCAGGGCATGCGCGAAGGGGCATTCGGACTGAGCTCTGGATTGTTCTACGTGCCGGGCGCGTTCACGCCCACTGAAGAAGTGATCGACCTCGCGCGCGTCGCCGGCTCGATGGGCGGCATCTACATCTCGCACATGCGCGACGAGGCGAAGGGCCTGACCGATAGCGTGCGCGAGACGCTGGCGATTGGCGAGAAGGGCGGCCTGCCGACGCAGATCACGCATCACAAGGTGGTCGGCAAGAAATATTGGGGTGGCTCGGTGCAGACGCTGCGCATGGTAGACGAGGCGCGCGCCCGCGGCGTTGACGCGACGATCGATCAATATCCCTACACCGCATCGGCAACGAGCATCGGTTCGGCGCTGCTGCCGGCATGGGCCAATGAAGGCGGACGCGACGCGACCCTGAAGCGCCTGAAGGATCCCGCAACGCGGGCGAAAATCAAGGCGGCCAGCGTGGCGATCATCCGCGACGAACGCGGCGGCGGCGATCCCAAGAACGTGTCGGTGTCCGCCTGCCAGTTCGATCCAAAACTTGCCGGGCAAAACCTTGCGCAGATCACGCAGGGCCGGGGCCTCGCTGTCACACTCGATAACGCCGCCGAAACGGCGATGTGGATCGTCGAGCAGGGCGGATGCGGCGGCATCTTCCACGCGATCGGTGAGGAGGATCTGCAGCGCATCCTGGCGCACCCGGCCACTATGGTTGCCTCCGACGGAGAGGTGGCGGTGTTTGGCCGCAACGTGCCCCACCCGCGCAGTTACGGTACGTTCGCGCGCGTGCTCGGCCTTTACGTCCGCGACAAGAAGGTGCTGACGCTCGAAACCGCCGTGCAGAAGATGTCGGCGTTCCCGGCCCAGCGGCTCGGCCTGGCCGATCGGGGGGTGTTGCGGCAGGGACTGAAGGCGGACATCGCCGTCTTCGACGCCACCACGATTCGCGACACCGCGACGTTCGAAAAGCCTCATAGCTACGCGGAGGGCGTGTCCATGGTCATCGTGAATGGCCAGGTCGCATTTGAAGGCGGCAAAATGACCGCGGCGCGGCCCGGACGCGTGCTTTTTGGGCCGGCAAAGCAATAAGGGGTAAAATAGAGCGCGGTAAAAAAGACACAGTTGGGCCCGGAAGCTATGTGGCTGCGCAAACACAACCATGATCCGGACCTGTTGAATAAATTTCTTTTAAGTAGTTGCAGTGACTGAGTTTAGCGAATTCGCAGGCGGTTCATGTCGCCGGGCATCGTCTTTGCTTCCCTCTGGTGCACAGACAACCAAGCGGCATGGAAGCTCAAAGAACGATTAAACGGCAGATCTCGTGCGCGGGTATCGGGTTGCACTCCGGTCAGAAGGTGACGCTCACCCTCAAGCCGGCGGCTGCTGATACCGGCATCCGCTTCCGCCGCACCGATCTTGGCGTTGAAATCCCTGCCACGGTTGCGGAAGTTTCGAGCGTCCAGCACGCCACGGTCCTCGGCAAGTCGGGCGCAACGGTGGAAACCGTTGAGCACCTGCTCGCCGCGCTGGTCTCGGCGGGTATCGACAACGTGGTGGTGGAACTGAATCACCGCGAAGTGCCGATCATGGACGGCAGCAGCGCGCCATTCCTGTATTTGCTGCAGGAAGCCGGCGTTAAGAAGCTGAGCACGGCGCGCCGTTATCTCAAGATTCTCAAGCCGGTACAGATTGCGACCGGCGACAAGCGCATCGCCATCTACCCGTCGGATCATTTCAAGGTCAGCTACACGATCAGCTTCGATCATCCGATGCTGCGCCACCAGTCGCGCACCGAGCGGATCACCGAAGGTACGTTTGCGGATCACATTGCCGCGGCGCGCACGTTCGGCTTCCTGAAGGAAGTGGAGTGGCTGCGCCAGAACGGCCTCGCGCTCGGCGGCTCGCTCGAGAACGCGATTGTGATCGGCGACACCAACGTCCTGAACGCGCTGCGCTTCGAAGACGAGTTCGTGCGCCACAAGATTCTTGATGTCGTGGGCGACCTGGCCCTGGTCGGGTATCCGATCGTCGGCCATGTCGTCGCCCACCGCGCCGGCCACGCGCTGCACACAGCGCTGGCGGCGGAAATCCTGTCCGATCGCGATGCGTGGTGCCTGGTCGAGGCGCCGGCAGCCGCGCCGGAAGGTGTCTTCGATACGGTCGGCGCCGTGGGTGTCCGCGCGCACTAAGTTTCCTCCAACCTCCAACGTGAACGCATTAGGCCGCGGGCGCCCGCGGCCTTTCTTTTTGCCGCCACGTCGCGTCGGCTATAGTCCACTCTCGACGGATGCGGTATTCGCTCGCCATCACTGCAATCATTCTCGGCTACACGTGGATCGGCGCGCCGCTTGTAGCCGTGCGCGGTCCATGGCTGGCGTTGCCGGTCGTGCTGGTGATCGGACTGTGTATCCTGCACAACCGCAAGTCGCGTGACTGGGGTTTCAATGCCGATGCGTTCTGGCAGTCGCTGGCGTGGTCGGCGCTTTTGACCGCAATCTTCGGCGGGGCGCTCTGGTGGATCGGTCATCAGTTCGAGTCGCCGCCGCGCCGCGACGATGTGTGGCTGGATTTCATCTACGTCGTGATCTGGGGCGGCAGCCAGCAATTCGTGTTGCAGACGGTGATCCTCGCCGAGGCGCGCAAGACGTTCGGCCGCGGCGGCATTGCCGTTGCCGCGGCCATCTTCGCGGCCTTGCATCTGCCCAATCCGTTCCTCGCCATCGTGACCTTCGTTGGCGGATTGATCTGGTGCGCGATCTACGCGCGCCACCCGCACATCCTGCCGTTGGCGCTATCGCACGCCGCATCGACGGTCGTAATCCTGCTGTCTTTCAATCCAACGATTACCGGCGCGCTACGGACGGGGTGGCGGTATCTTCAGTAGCGTGACGGCGTCCTCGCATCCCCTCTTCGCGTTCGCATCAACACGGCTGCTGCTGTTCGCAGTGGGTTTCCTGGTGTTGACGTTGTATCCCGCCAACCCCGTTGAGTCGTGGCAGGGCATCGTGTTCCCCGGCAACAACCTGATTGACGGGTTCGTGCGGTGGGATTCGATGTGGTACGAGGCGATCGTCAATCCAAACCCGCGCTTTCTCCCTGCCGGCCACTCGAGCGCCAACTTCTTTCCGTTCTACTCGTGGGTATCGTGGCTGTTCTCGCTGCCGTTGCGCGTGCTGCTCGATCACGAACGGGCGTTTTACGTCGCCGGCATCTTCGTCTCGCTGTCGGCATTCCTTCTCGGGCTGACAGCCGTGCTGCGCCTGGCGACGCAGCTCGCCGGAGCAGACGTCGCGGTGCGAGCGGTGTGGCTCATCGCCGTGTTTCCCTTCTCGTTTTTCTTCTCGACGGTCTACGCCGATGCGCTCTATTTCTGCCTCGCGGCGTGGTCGCTGACGTGCGCATACGAAAGCCGCTGGCGAACGGCGTGCCTGCTGGCAACGATGGCATCGATGACGCGAATCCCCGGTCTCGCGCTCTTTCCCGCCATCGCGCTGGAATACTTGCGCCGCCATGACTTCGACGCGCGATCGCTCCGCAAGGAAGTTCCGTCGTTGCTGATCCTCGCCGCCGGTCCGATCATCATCCTCTCGTATAACGAGTGGCGGTACGGCGATCCGCTGGCGTTTCTCTACGCGCGCCAGCAGGGGTGGAACCGCGCGTCGGGACTCACCGCGTTCGTCCGTGATTACAACTACTTCTTTCGCGGCTCGTTGTTCTCCTGCGGAAGCATCGGGGAATGCCTGCGCGAATTCGAGCCGACGCGCATTCTACTCGGCTACTGGTATCTGGCGCTGATTCCATCGTCGCTGGCGCTGGTCATCTACGCCGCGCGAACGCTCGGTGTCGGCTTGACGGTGTGGGTAGTGTTGTCGGTGGGAATGGCGCTGCTCAACGGCCTCGACGGGACGGGGCGTTTCACCGCGGTGTTGTTCCCGGTTTTCATCGCATTGGCGATGCTGCTGCGTTCGCGCATCGCGTTTCTCGGCGTGTGTGCTGCGTTTGTGCCGTTCCTGATCCTGTTCTTCGCCCAATTCGCGCGTTGGAGGCAAGTACTGTAATCGCCGACATGATCCACAGGAGAAAAGGAGAACAGGAGAATTCTTTTCTCTTAAAAAAGTGTTTCTCCTTAACTCCTGATCTCTTGTTTACTCTCCTTGCCTCCTGTAGGGAAGCGCGGTGAGCGGAGGATGCCCCACTTCGCCAGCCTGAATTGCAGGCCGGTGTTCAGGCAGCCGAAGCCGTATTTCACGCTACGGACGAAGTTGATTGACGATGCGTCGGGGGCGTAGCGCGTCGGGCACGACACCTCGCCGATCTGAAATCCCATCCACACCGTCTGCGCCAGCATCTGGTTGTCGAACACAAAATCATCGGAGTTGGCGTCGAGCGGCAGCGCCTCGAGCAGCTGTCGTGACCACGCGCGATACCCGGTATGAAACTCCGACACCTTGGTGCCGAGCAGAATGTTCCCGGCCAGCGTCAGAAAGCGATTGGCGACGTAGCGCCACGCCGGCATGCCGCCGCTCAACGCGCCGCCGCCGAGGATTCGTGATGCCAGCACGCACGAATACAAACCGCTCGAGATCATGCCCGCCATCGCCGGGATCAACTTCGGCGTGTATTGATAATCGGGGTGCACCATGATCACGACGTCGGCGCCGTGTTTGAGCGCCAGCCGGTAACAGGTCTTCTGGTTGCCGCCGTAGCCGCGATTCTTCGGGTGCACTTCCACGACCACGCGGTC
>DASVFC010000702.1:0-9642 GCA_036380235.1 Vicinamibacterales bacterium | reverse complement strand
CAGTTGTTCCCCGTGATGTACGTGCTCGACGGCTCGAACTACGTCGAGAAGATGAACGTGCCGGGCGTGCTCGACCGGCTGATCGCGATGAAGGCGATTCCGCCGGTGATCGCCGTCTTCAGCGAGCCCGGCGATCGGCAGGAGGAATATTCGCGCAACCAACGCTGGCGGGCGTTCATGTCGACGGAGCTTGTGCCCCTGGTCGACAAGCGTTTCCGGACGTTCTCCGCCCCTGATCAGCGGATCATCCTCGGCAGCTCGTTGGCCGCCTACGGCGCAGTCGATCTCGCCGTGGAGTATCCGTCGCTGTTCGGGCTGTGCGCGGCCATCGCGCCGCCGGCGCAGACCGCCACCTTGATCTCCAACCAGACCAAGGCCCAGGCCGCGGTGATGTCGATCAAGTTCTTCGTCCTGGGCGGGGTCTACGACTCGATGATTGACGGCGCGCGCAACCTGCGCACAACGCTCGATCAACATCGCGCTCCGGTCAGTTACGTCGAAGTCTCCGAAGGCCACAACACCAATACCTTCCGCGGCCACATCGACGATGCCTTGAAGTCGTTATTGCCGTCGTAGCGCCGGCCGGCCGCTCCCCTGGCCGGTTGACGGTGCGGCGACGCATGTTATATATGACTCCCATATATGGGAGATCCGATAGTGGAGTCGGCGGCCAAGAAAGGCAGCGCTGAGCTGCTCATCCTCGCGGCACTCGAGGACGGACAGCTGCACGGCTACGACATCGCGCGCGAGATTGGCCGCCGCTCGGGCGGCGTGCTGACATTTCACGTTGCCTCGCTCTATCCACTCCTCTACAAGCTGGAAGACCGTGCCTGGATCGCGGGGCGCTGGGTCGAGAAGACGGGGCAGCGCCGCCGGCGCTACTACCGCCTGACGGCGGAAGGAAAGAAAATGCTCGCCCGGCAGCGCAGTCGTTGGCAGGCGTTTGTCGGCGCGCTCACGAGGGCCGCGGGGCTGAAGCATGCGTGACAACCCCTGGCTCGATCGGGTGCGCGAACGGCTCGCGGCCGAGGGCAGACTGCCCTCCTCGCACATTGAGGCACTCGAAGAGATTGCCGATCACCTCCAGGATCTGCACCGCACTGCAATCGCGGAAGGATCGACGCCGGCACGGGCTGACGCGCTCGTCGAAGCGGAACTGATCCGCATCGGCTCGCTCGCGACCGTGGTGGCCGAACGCGCGGTGAGAAACGAACGGGCCCGGCCACACGCACACGCCGACCGGCACACCGGGTTGATCGCTGACCTGCGATACGCGCTCAACAGCATGCGTTTGCAACGCGGGTTCGCCGCGGTCGTCGTCGTGACGCTCGCAATCGGTATCGGCGCCTGCACCGCCGTGTTCAGCATCATCAACGCGATGTTGTGGCGCTCGCTTCCCTACCCCAATCCCGAGCAGCTCGTCATCTTGATGGATACCGGCCGCGACAATCGGCCGGCCAGCTACATCGTGTCGTATCCGAACTATGCCGACTGGAAGCGCGCGTCGAGCAGCTTCGCGGCGATGGGCCTATGGGAGTTTCAATCTTTCAACATTGCGTCCGCCACCGAGCCGGAACAGGTGCAGGGTGCGAGGGCGACGGCAAGCCTGTTTGACGTCACAGGCGTACCTCCGGCGCTCGGCCGGGTCTTCACGGCGGCGGAAGAAGGACCAGGACACCGGCTCGCGGTGATCAGCGACGCCGCGTGGCGCACCCATTTCGCGGCGCGCGAATCGGCGATTGGTGAAACGTTGCGGCTCAACGGCGAACCCTACGAGGTGATCGGCGTCATGCCGCCGGGATTTCCATTTCCGTCTGACACCACCGGCGTATGGGTACCGATCGCGCTCACCGAACAGGATCGGCAGCGCGGCTCGCAATCATTCTGGGCCGCCGCCCGTTTGAAGCCGCAGGTCAGTCATCAAGCAGCGCAGGCCGAGATGGAGCACATCGGCCGCGCCTTGCGCATACATCCGGAGAACGAAGACGAGGGCGTCACCATTACGCCGATGGCCGAGCAGGGTCTTGGCCGCGTGCGACCGATGTTGACGGCGGTGATGGGAGCGGTATCGCTGATCCTCGTCATCGCCTGCGTCAACATTGCCAACCTGCAACTCGGGCGGGCGCTGACGAGGCGGCGCGAATTCGTGGTGCGGCTGTCGCTCGGCGCCAGCCTCCGTAGACTGGCGCGCCAGCTGTTTGCGGAATCAATTGTCCTCGCCGCGGCGGGGGCGGCGGGCGGCGTCGCGCTGGCGTGGATGGCCGCGCGCGCGGCGGATGTGCTACTGGCTCCCGACTTCCGCGCCCTGCCATACCGCGGCAACGTGCCGATCGTAATCGACGAACGCGTGCTCGCATTCGCGGCGTTGGCGGCGGTCGTGTCTGCGGCGACGTTCGGCTTCGCGCCGCTGATTGGATTGCGGGGCCGTGACACGGGCACGCTACTGCGGGAAGGTGGCCGCACCACCACCGGTGGAGCGCAGCGTGCTCGACGGGCATTGGTAGCGGTCGAAGTCGCGTTGGCGATCGTCGTGCTTTGCGGAGCGGGATTGCTGATTAAGAGCCTGGACGGCCTCATGCGGGTCAACCCCGGACTCGATCCGACCGAAGTCCTCACTCTACAAGTGTCATTGCCTCAGCAGGACACCTATGGCCCACCAATTCGCCAGTCGTTCTGCGCCAGCCTGTCGGCGGCGGTCGAGGGGAGACCAGGGATCCGCTCAGTTGGCGCCATCAGTCATCTACCCCTGAGCGGCATGCATGCGGGCCGTTCGATCGCCATCGAGGGCCGCCTGCTGCAGAACGCGGCCGACGCTGCTTCGGCGGGTTATCGGCTCACCTGCCCCGGATACTTCACCACGCTCGGAATCCCGATTGCACGCGGCCGCGACTTCACGCATAACGACGTTACCGACGGCGAAAAGGTCGCCATCATCAACCGCGCCATGGCGGACACCTATTGGCTTGGCGAAGATGCCCTCGGCCGGCGTTTCAAGTTGGGGTCCGCAGACAACGATAACCCCTGGCTCACCATCGTCGGCATCGTCGATAACACTCGGCACTTCGGCCTCGACCGCGAGGTGCTGCGCGAGTTCTATGCGCCCTACTCGCAATCCGCGTGGCCGGTGATGACCGTGGTTGCGAAAACGGTAGGCGAGCCGCTGTCGTGGCAAACCGCGATGCGGCAGGTATTACGACAAATTGATCCCGATCTACCTGTCGCGCGCGTCCAGTCGATGGAACAAGTGGTCGGCTCGTCCGTGAGCTGGCGCGAAACCCCCATGCGATTGCTGTCGGCGTTCGCGATCGTGGGGATGCTGCTGGCGTCGACCGGCGTTTATGCCGTGCTCGCGTACTTCGTGGCGCAACGCACGCGTGAAATCGGCTTGCGTGCCGCGCTCGGCGCAACGCGGCGGCAACTGTCTATCCTGGTGATTCGGCAGTCGATGCCACCGATCGTGGCTGGAGCCGCGCTCGGGATTGCAGGGTCGCTGGCGTCAGGGCGCCTGTTGCAGGAGTTCCTCTATCAGGTGCAGCCGGGCGATCCGCAGGTGATCGCCGTCATCGCACTGTTGTTGATCGTGGTCGGCCTGCTCGCCAGCTGGCTACCGGCACGCCGGGCGGCGGGCATCGACCCGTCGGTAGCCCTCAGGGATGACTGACGCAGTAGTTTTAAGTTTAAAGTTTAAACTACGGCTTTTCGTCCTATGTCCCTGCGGTATTGGATGCCGTCGAACCTTATCTTGCTCGCTGCTTCGTAGGCGCGTGCGATTGCGATCGCGAACGTCGGCGCCGTGGCGACGACGGTCAATACGCGGCCACCGGCCGTGACCAGGTGTTCGCCGTGTTGCTTCACGCCGGCATAGCGGATCTGCACTTCCGGACAGTCACGCGCAACCTCGTCCAGGCCATGAATGACGTCACCGGTCCGAACGTCGCCAGGGTAGCCATGAGCCGCCAGGACGACGCCGACGGCGACCGACGTTGGGGAAGCGGCTGAATCAACAGTGGCTGAGCCGCCATGATGGCTAGTGCCATCCCGGTCGGAACGCAGCAGGTTCGACAATGGCCGCTGCAACAACGGCAACACGACCTGCGCTTCGGGATCGCCGAATCGCACGTTGAACTCGATCACCTTCGGACCTTCGGGCGTGATCATGAGGCCGCAATAAAGAAATCCGGTGAATGGATACCCTTCGGCCGCCATCCCCTTCAAGACCGGCCGCACGATGGCGCGTTCGACGCGTTCCTGCAGCGCCTCGGTCATCAACGGGCTCGGTGAAAATGCTCCCATACCGCCCGTGTTCGGGCCGCGATCATCATCGAAGATGCGCTTGTGATCCTGCGCCGAGAGGAGCGGCACGTATTGCTCGCCGTCGGCGACGACGAAGAACGAAACCTCGGGGCCGGTGAGCATTTCTTCGAGGACCACACTCGCACCGGCGGCGCCGAACGTCTTGTCGACCATCGCGGCGTTCACGGCGGCTTCGGCCATCGCGCGATCGGTCGCGACTACCACTCCTTTTCCCGCAGCGAGGCCATCGGCTTTCACGACGAGGGCATCGCCAAACTCACCGGAGCGAATCGACTGCAGCGCCTCTTCCGCTGTCGTGCAGACGCGGTAGTTTGCGGTCGGCACGGCGTGTCGCCGCATGAAATCCTTTGCGAAAGCCTTGCTGGTTTCGAGCTGCGCGGCGGCTTTGGTCGGGCCGAAGATCGCGCGGCCGTCCTGTTGAAATCGATCGACGAGGCCGTTGGCCAGCGGCGCTTCGGGACCAACCACCGTGAGATCGATCCGCTCCTGCTCGACGAGCCGAATCACCGCCGCGGTGTCCAATACGTCGAGAGCCTCGGTGCGGAAGGTGCGGGCGATGCCGGCGTTGCCGGGAGCGCAGATAACGAGCGTGACGCCGGGCTCGGAGGCAAGTCGCGCGGCGAGCGCGTGCTCACGCGCGCCGGAGCCGATTACGAGGATTCGCACTGCTCTAAGTTGTTGTAAATGAAAGGTTTATTTGCGGCGGCGCGGGCATCAGGGATGTGATAGCCTAACATGCTTGTCCCCTTTTACAGGGGACCAATCCTATTGGAAGGGGGTGAATACACGATGGCCGAGGTGAAGTTGCAGGAAGGTGAGTCGATCGAGAGCGCGTTGCGGCGGTTCAAGCGCAAAGTGCAGCAGGAAGACATCATCAAGGACATCAAGAAGCACTCCTTTTACCTGAAGCCGGGAGACAAGCGCCGCGCGAAGCAGGCGCTGGCCCGCAAGCGAAACCGGAAGAAAATGCGCCGGGAGACTGAGTAACGGATCCGCCCGGCCCGAGAGGGCCGGGCAGGATACGCCTGACGCCCTGTGATAAATTACGGGCGCGTAACTTTTGGTTTTGTAAGGGATTATCGACGCAGAGGACCTAGCGAATGGAAATCGTCGAACGCACCGTAAACGATGTGACCGTGCTCGATCTCAAGGGCAAGATGACGCTCGGCGAAGGCGACGAGCTGCTGAAGGACAAGATCAACAGCCTGCTGGCGGCGGGTAAGAAGAAGCTGTTGCTCAACCTCGAATCCGTTCCGTACATCGACAGTGCGGGCCTTGGCGAAGTCGTTCGCACCTACACCACCGTGAGCCGCCAGGGCGGCAGCCTCAAGCTGCTCAACCTGACCAAGCGCATCGAGGATCTGTTGTCGATCACGAAGCTGTTGACCGTGTTCGACACGTACGACAACGAGGCGGAAGCGGTCAAGAGCTACAAGTAAGGCACTACCAGGACGCAGTGGAGAACCGGTCGACGGTCGCGAACCTTGTTGTTTCGCTGCGACCCGATCAGTGGACCAAGAACCTGTTCGTATTTGCGGCGCTGATTTTCGCCGTTAAATTGTTCGACCCGGCCGCCTTGGCGCTAGCTACGGCGGCCTTTTTGATTTTTTGCGCGCTCTCGGGCGCCGTCTACCTGGTCAACGACGTCTCGGACCGGGAGGCGGATCAGCGGCATCCGCTCAAGCGGTTGCGGCCGATCGCGTCGGGCGCGCTGGCGCCGGCGACGGCGCTGATGTCGGCGGTGGTGCTGTTTGCCGCCGCGCTCGGGGCGGCGTTCGCGATTCGGTTTTCGTTCGGCGTGGTGGCGGCGTCATACGTGGCGCTGTTCATCCTCTACACGCACGCGCTCAAGCACGTGGTGATCCTCGACGTGATGTCGATTGCGATCGGCTTCGTGCTCCGGGCGGTTGCGGGCGGTCTCGTAATCGGCGTGCCGATCAGCGACTGGTTGCTGGTCAGCATCGTCTTGCTGGCGTTGTTTCTCGGTCTGTCGAAGCGGCGGCATGAATTGACCATGCTCGCCGACGGCGCGACCGGGCATCGACGAATTTTGGAGGAGTACGATCCGTACTTGCTCGATCAGATGATCGCGATTGTGGCGGCGGCGACGCTTGTCGTCTACATCATCTATTGCGCAAGCCCTGAAACCGCGGAGAAGTTCGGCACCCGATGGCTGGTGCTGACCACTCCGTTCCCGATCTACGGCATCTTCCGCTACCTGTACCTCGTGCATCGCAAGCACGGGGGCGGAAGCCCGGCGGACATGCTGTTACGGGATCGCCCGCTGCTCGGCTGCGTGGCGCTGTGGGGGCTGGCAGTAATCCTGATCATCTATCGACCGTACGTATCGTGATGCACACGTGCCACGGTCAACAGTTGCGCTCGTAAAGACCACACCCGCGACGGTCCGCAGGGACACGCACGCGGTCATGAACCTGGCCGGTTATCAAAACGTCCTCGCCAAGGACGTCGATACCGCGCTCAAGGTCAACATCTCCTGGCATTTCTTCTTCCCGGGATCCTCGACCACGCCGTGGCAGCTCGACGGCGTCATCTCGGCGATGAAGCGCGACGGCTACGATCCGTCGCTGCTGCACGCCTGCCACAACCGCACGGTGGTGATCGACGCCCACCTTGGCGAGACTGAAAACAAGCAGCTGCCGGTGGTTCAGGCGCACGGCCTGCGCAACATTCACCTCTATGAGGGCGACGAGCCGTGGATCCACATCCGCGACGCGGTCGGCGACCTGGCCGATCAATTCATCTGCCTCAACGAGGTGTATCCCGACGGGTTCATGATCCCGCGCCGGTTCATCGGCGAGAACATCCTGCACCTCCCGACGGTGAAGACGCACGTCTTCACCACTACCACCGGCGCGATGAAGAACGCGTTCGGCGGGCTGTTGAACGAGCGCCGGCACTGGACCCACCCGGTGATCCACGAGACGCTCGTCGATCTGCTGATGATCCAGAGGAAGATCCACCGCGGCGTGTTTGCGGTGATGGACGGCACCTTCGCCGGCGACGGCCCCGGGCCGCGCTGCATGGTGCCGCACGTCAAGAACGTGATGCTGGCCAGCGCCGACCAGGTGTCGATCGACGCGGTCGCAGCGAAGCTGATGGGCATGGATCCGATGTCGATCAAGTACATCCGGATGGCCCACGACCGCGGCCTCGGCTGCGGCGATCCGCGCGACATCGAGATCGTCGGCGACGTCGAGGCGGCGAAGGAGAACTGGAAATTCACCGGCCCGTTCCGCGAGATGACCTTCGCGGCGCGCATGCAGCACAAGATCTACTGGGGGCCGATGCGTAAGCCGATCGAGTGGTCGCTGAAGACGGTGCTCGCGCCGTGGGCCTACATCGCGAGCGTGATCTACCACGACAGCTACTGGTACCCGATGAACGCCGAGCGCAACATCAAGCAGGTGCTCGACAGCCCGTGGGGGCGCCTGTTCGAAAACTGGGAGCGGTTGACGCCCGACGACAACGGTTTTCCGCAGGTGGGCGACGCGCCCGCCGAAGTGACGCGTGCCGGCATGCACGCCTTCAAACAATCACTCGGCATTCTCGGCACCTGCATCAAGGAAGCGCCCGAGTTTGCCAGCCGGCGGCGGCATCACAAGCCGCGCTCGGCCTAAAGGACACCTGCGATGAGCGAGTTCACCATTCGTTCCGAATCGGTCGACGTCGAGCAGATCATGAAGCAGATCCGCACCCGCATCCTCGAGAAGCGCGGCGCCGACTACACCGA
The DNA here is from genome assembly GCA_036380235.1 of Vicinamibacterales bacterium. Classification (GTDB taxonomy): domain Bacteria; phylum Acidobacteriota; class Vicinamibacteria; order Vicinamibacterales; family UBA2999; genus 12-FULL-67-14b. The sequence goes on along the minus strand of DASVFC010000702.1, from coordinate 1,574 downwards.
GGATCAGATCCGCGAGCTGGCGTCGGTGCGGCTCGAGAAGTTCCTCGACTCGAAGAACCTGCGATCCGATCTGCTCGAACAGTTCCGCAAGAGCCGGCCGGCCGTCAACGTCGACCCGCCCAAGATCGAAGCGCCTTACGCCTTCGACGATCAGACGCTGTTTGCGTCGCACCGCGCGCCGCTGCGGCTGATGCGCAAGCTGCTGATGCCGGTGCTCAAGCTGTTCTTCAATCCCAACGTCCTCAACCAGATTCTGCACACGCAGGCGCAGTTCAACGTCGACCTGCTGAAGCGCGAAGCCCGCCGCAAGATCGAGTTCGATCGCTCGCGCGCCGAGTGGAACTCGCTGTATTACGAAGTGCTGCACAACCTCGTGCTCGAGACCACGCGCATGGGCATCGAGGTGCAGAACCTCCGCATGCGCGTCGAATCGCTGTCGAGCCGCCTCGATTTCAGTGAGCGCCGCGTCCGCGCCCTCGAAGGCGTGGTCCAGTACCGGCCCGAGGTGGTGCGCGCGCCTGAGCGGCAGCGAGAACATGTCGATGCCGAACCCGCGGCCGCGCAGCCCGGCCAGGGCGCGGCGCTCGAAGGATTCGTGCCCGGCAGCGGCGCCGCGCAGCCCGGCCAGGGCGATGGCACTGCACGCCGGCGCCGGCGGCGCCGGCGCGGACGGCGAGGTCAGGGAAGCGCGGGTGCACAGGGTGCAGCGGGTGCAACGGGTGCAGCGGGTGCACCGGGTGCAACGGGTGCGTTGGACTCGACCGTTGGCGAGGACGACCAGGGATTCGATGATGGGCCGGACGAAGACGGCGCCGAGGATATGGAGAACGCGGGCGCCTTCGACGTGCCGGAGCCAATCGACGACGCCGCGCCGGACGCCCCAGGGGCCGACACCCCGACCTTCGCCGGTAATGAAGCTGACGAGCTCCGCGATAAGTCCGCCTTCGCTCCTGAACCTGACGAGCACCGGCGCGACAAGTCCGCCTTCGCTCCTGAGCCACATGAGCTACGGCGGGACAAGCCCGCGTCGGGCGAGGACGACGATCTGCAGTGAAGGTCGCGATCGTCGTTCAACGCTACGGCGCCGACATCAACGGCGGCGCCGAGCAGCACGCGCGCTACATCGCCGAACATCTCGCCGCACACGTGCAGGTCGAGGTGCTCACCACGTGCGCGCATCGTGACTACATCTCGTGGAAGAACGAGCTGCCGGCCGGAAAGGACGTGGTCCATGGCATCACCGTGCACCGCTTCCAGAACGCGGTCGAGCGCAATCCCGTCGAGTTCGCGAAGTGGTCACAGAAGGTGTTCACGCAGAAACACTCGATCAACGATGAGCTGGCGTGGCTTGATGCCGAAGGCCCGACCAGTCCGGAGCTGATCGAATACATCCGGCAGCACGAAGCCGATTACGACTTCTTCATCTTCTTCAGCTTCCGCTATCACCATTCGTTCCACGGCTGCCGCGCAGTGGCGTCGAAGGCGATCCTGGTGCCGACGGCGGAACGCGACGGCGCACTGGGGCTCGCGATCTACCCGCCGATCTTCCGCGGCGTTCGGGCGTTGATGTACAA
>DASVFC010000701.1:0-9073 GCA_036380235.1 Vicinamibacterales bacterium | reverse complement strand
GTGTACCACATCTCCTTGACCTCGCCGAGCTTCTTGCCCTTGAGGATGTCGTCGTTGACCGCCGTCAGTTGCTTCACCTGTTCGGGCTTGGCGACCTCGTAGGTGACGATGTCTGGCGGCAAGTGCGGCGAGGTCAGTACCCCGACGGCCCTGCCGTTCTTCGACACGCTGGTCGTGGTCAGCATGTACGTCCCCTTGGTGACGGGCTGTACGACGTCCGACCGCGTACCCGCCATGGGCAGGACGTAGAGGTTCTGGCTGCCGGAGTCCTGCGCCGTGAAGTAGAGGCCGGTGCCATCCTGCTTCCACTGCACGTTCTGCGGCGAGCGGTCCCATTCGCCAGACACGAGGCGCGGGTTGCTGCCATCGATGTTCATCACCCACAGCTTGGTGTCGGTCCACGTGTTGCGAGATTGATCGAGGCCGGTATATGCGACGAGCTTGCCGTCTGGCGACACACGCGGGTTGTTGTCTGGGCCCTTACGCCGCGTCAGCTGCGCGATGGCGCCGGTGTCGACGTTCACGGAATAGATTTCGGATTCACGCCACTCGTAGTCGGCGTCGGGAATGCGCAGCGAGGTGAACAGGATCTGCTTGCCGTCGGGCGTGAACTCGATGCCGTTGTGATCCCAATCGCCGTTGGTCAACTGCCGCGGCGTGCCGCCGGTGGCCGGCACGGTGAACAGGTGACGATAGCCATCGTCGTTGAAGCCCTGGCCGTCCTGGCGATAATCGAGGCGTTCGACGATGCGCGGTGTTTCGGTCCACTTCGCGCCTTCGGGGCGCTCGGGCATCTTGATCGCCCAGGTGTTTTTCTTTTCCACCTTCATCGCGAAGGCGATCGCGTTGCCATCCGGCGACCAGGTGACGTTGGCCGGCGCCTCGAGCACGCGCGTGATCTGTGAAGTGGCGCCTTCCGCGTCCATGTAGCGGACGAAGATCTGCTGGCCGCGCGGTTCACCCTGCGCGGTGTAGAGGATGCGGTCGCCGGTCGGCGACCAGCGGGCGTTGCTGCCGCGCACCAGCACACGATTCTTGCTGCCGTCGGCGTTCATGATCCACAAAGATGTCTCGCGGCGATCGTTGACTTTGTCGAACCACTGGCGCGTGTAGATGATCTGCGAGCCGTCTGGTGACAACTGCGGATCTGACACCGTTTCGTATTCCCAGTACAGGTCGAGAGTCAGCCGATCAGCAGCGGCCGGGTTCTGGGCCGCGAGTACTGCCGGCAACGAGGCGAGCGCCAGCGCGAGCGCAACGAGCATGCGACGCATAGATCCTCCAAGGTTCACAGGGAAGACGATTCTAGCCGTTCGACTGGTTGGACCCAAGCGCCAAAAGAGCGCGAATTTCAAGCCGGACATTAGCGTTTTTCCGGCCAGCGATCTCAGTGGCTCGGCATCGCGGTAGCAATGCATTTCGCTGCGGGTTTTATCCAGTTCGGTTCGGTTGCTGCATTCGGCCTCACGATCTCCTGCCGACGATTGAGCGGGAACAGTGGCAATCGACTGTGCAGGGCGGACGCGCAATCAATCACAAAACGATGCGGCCGGTTGAGATGTTGATATCAGCGCACGGTGAGCGCTGGAATTGATCTCGATTTCCCGACCATTTTCGCGAATTTAACGCTGGCCGCGGTCTTGCCTTTCCCCCGGCCATGACGCGATTCGGGCTGATGATCTGCCTTGCGGTTTTTGGTTTCCCTACGGTCTTCGCGGCGCAGGGCGGAGCGCCGCGCACTGCCGACGCCGGTCAACTCCTCGCATGCGCGTCGTTGTCCGCCGATCCGGTGCGCTGCCCGGCCGACACGTCCCGGGGTGTCGTGCTCATGCGGTCGACCGGCACCGGCGAATGCATCGCCGATCGAACATGGGGTTTCGATGAGACCGGCGTGTGGGTGTCGCACGGCTGCGCCGCCGAGTTCGCGCTCGATCGGACGGCCGTGCCGCCGGCACCGTCCGAGACGCCGCGTGAGCCAACGCCGCAAGTGGCGATGTGGGGCGAGTTCGATCCGGGCAAGGGCTTTCTGGTTGGCAGGTCCAGCGCCGGTGAGCTGGCGATTAGCGCCTACGCGCTGGTTCGTTACCTGAATCAGATGCCCGACGCGGACACCTTCACCGATCATCTCGGCAACGAGCGCCCGGTCGACGGCCGCAACGACATTTTTCCGCACCGGGTGATCATTTGGTTCAAGGGCTGGATGGGACGCCCCCAGCTCGTTTACAACATCGCGGTCTGGACAGTGAACACCACCAACCAGGTGGCGCTGTTCGGCAACCTCGGTTACCAATTCAGCCGCAAGTTCAGCGTCTACGCCGGCATCAACGGCAATCCCGGCACCCGCTCGCTGCAAGGCTCACATCCCTACTGGCTGGGCCACGACCGCGTCATGGCCGACGAATTCTTCCGCCCGTACTTCGGCTCCGGCGTGTGGACGCAAGGCGAAGCCTTCAGCGGCCTTTGGTACAACGTGATGCTCGCCAACAGTAATAGCGCGCTGGACATCAAGGCGACGCAGCTGGATCGGGAATTCACCCGCAGTGCGTCGGTGTGGTGGATGCCGACGACGAAGGAGTTCGGCCCGAAGGGCGGCTACGGCGACTGGGAAGGACACGAGAAGGTCGCGACGCGATTCGGCGTCTCGATGTCGTTCAGCCCAGAGCAGCGTTACACCAATGCCGACAACGGCAGCTCCGGCAACACGACGCTGCGTTTTGTCGACAGCGTCAACGTATTCGACACCGGCGCGCTGGCACCGAACGTCACCGTCGAAAACGTCGACTTCCGCATCCTGTCGTTCGATGCCGGGCTCAAGTACAAGGGTCTCTTCGTTCAAACCGAAATCTACAACCGCTGGCTGGAGAACTTCGTCGCTGACGGCCCCATCCCGGTCACGTCCGTACACGACACCGGCTTCTACGTGCAGGCGGCGTTCTATGCGGTGCCGAAGAAACTCGAATTTTACGGCATCACCTCGCAGATCTTTGGCGACAGTAGCGCCGGATTCGGTAACTCTTCCGAGTACGGCGGCGGCCTCAACTTCTATCCCGCGCAAACCCGCGATCACCGCTTCAATTTTCAGGTGCTGAGCGTTGATCGGTCGGCGGTCAGCAGCGTGTTCGGCTATTACGTCGGCGGCCAAAGCGGCACCACGGTGTCGGCGGCGCTGTCGGTGTTTTTTTAGAAGGCGGGGCGCCGATCATGATCGAACAGTCGACACCGGTTCGGTTGACGTTGCTCGGAGCGATCGCGCTCACTGTGGCGGCGTCGATGCCGCCGCTCGCCGCGCGTCAGCGCGCCGATTCGACCTTCAACGATTCGCACTTTCACCTCACCAACTACGTGCAGCAAGGCATCGATGTGCGCGCCTTGCTCAAGATCATGGGCACGCGCGTCGATCGGTCGACGCTGTTCGGTATCCCGCTGCAGCAGCAGTGGTCTTACGCCAACTCGGGCGACTTTGCGCCGACTTATTACCTGCATAGCGACGCGCCGCTTTACTACTACTCGTTCACCGACGCGTACATCGCCAGCCTCTACAAGTCGTTGACCGCGGCCGAGCAGGCGCGGCTCGATCCGATGATCACCGGCTTCAACCCCGCCGACATGTATGCCGCCGATCACATTCGACGGGTGCTGACGACGTTTCCCGGTGTCTTCACCGGCATCGGCGAGTTCTCGATTCACAAGGAGTTCGTCTCCTCGAAGATTCACGGTGAAACGGCGAGCCTGAGCAATCCGGCCCTCGATCGCGTTCTGCAGTTTGCCGCGGAGGCCGGTCTCGTTGTCATTCTGCACAACGACATCGACATGCCTTTCGGCAAGCAGGATCGCGAGCCGGTCTACCTGTCGCAGGCGAAATCGCTGTTTCGACGCCACCCGCAGACGACAATCATCTGGGCCCACACCGGGCTTGGCCGCATCGTACAGCCCATCCAGGTCAACGCCGGCAGCGAGTTGGCCGAACGGCCGCCCGCCCACCTCGACACGCTGGACGCCATGCTGGCCGACCCGTCACTGCGTCACATCACGTTCGACATCTCGTGGGACGAGGTCGCCAAGTACGCCGTCGCCTCGCCGGAAACCGCGACGCGAGTGGCGGCGTTGTTCAACCGCTATCCGGATCGATTCCTCTTCGGCACCGACACGGTGGCGCCGTCAGGACCGGATCCGTACTACCGCGTCTTCGACCTCTGGGCGCCGATCTGGAAACAGCTGACACCCGAAGCCAGCGTGCAGATTCGCAGGACCAACTACTTGCGCCTCTTCGACGAGGCCAGACGCAAGGTGAGGGCGTGGGAAAAGGCCAACGTCACTTGATCGAAACAACAAGGAGCACTTCGTGATGAGAATCATTGTCGCTGTGGCGGCCGCCCTCGCGTTCGCCACGTCACCCGCATCGGCGCAGGATCCCAAACCGTCCGTCGAGATCTACGGCTTCGCCATGCTCGATTTCGGGCAGAACTTCAACCAGATCCATCCTGACTGGTACGACACGGTGCGGGTCACCAAGCTGCCGTCATTCGAAGATGAGTACGGCAAGGACGGCAATTCGTTCTTTGGTGTACGCCAGTCGCGCCTCGGCGTCCGCTCGACGACGCCGACCGATCTCGGCGACCTGTTCACGCAGTTCGAATTCGAGCTCTTCGGCACGGGCGTCGACTCCGGTCAGACGACGTTCCGGCTGCGCCACGCCTACGGCGAACTGGGCGCCTTCGGCGCCGGTCAGTACTGGAGCCCGTTCATGGACATCGACGTCTTCCCCAACAGCCTCGAGTACTGGGGGCCGACGGGCATGGTGTTCTTCCGGAACGTGCAGGTGCGCTGGATGCCGATTAAGGGCGATACGCGGTTGACGCTCGCCCTCGAGCGCCCGGGCGCCAGCGGCGACGCCGGTCTCGCGTCGGATCGCATCGAACTGCAGAACGTCCGCGGCCGTTTCCCGATGCCCGACATCTCCGGCGAATATCGCTTCGGCCGGCCGCGCGGCTACTTCGAAGTCGCCGGCATTCTTCGCAAGATGGAGTGGGACGACGTGCTCGAGGATGCGTTCGAGCTCTCCGGCGATGCCATCGGCTGGGGCATCAACCTGTCGTCGAACTTCAAGCCGTCGAGCAGCGACACGCTGCGGCTGCAGTATGTGATGGGCGAAGGCATCCAGAACTACATGAACGACTCCCCGGTAGACGTCGGCCTGGTCCGCAACAACAGCGCCGTCACGCCCGTGGTCGGCGAGCCGATCCCGATCAAAGCCTTCGTCGCCTTCCTCGATCACAGCTGGAGTTCCCGCTTCACCTCGACCATCGGCTACTCCGCCCAGTTCAACGACAACGTGGAGGGACAGGCACCGAACGCGTTCCGGGATGGGCACTACGCGCTCGGCAACCTCCTCTATTCGCCGGTGCCGAACGCGATGGCGGGCGTCGAGCTGCAGTGGGGCAAGCGCGAGAACTTCGGCGACGGGTTCTCCAGCGACGTTCTCAAGGTCCAGGTCTCGTTCAAATACAACTTCTCGGCAAAGATCGGAGGCTAGTGATGTCCATAGCACGAAGAGTGCGCCTGCTTGGCGCGACGGTGGCAATTGTGGCGGCGTTCGCGTTGAGCAACTTGTCTGTGGGCGCGCAGCAGCCGAACGTGCAGGGCGCGGTGGACGCCGCGTATGCGAAGTTCCGCACGCTGAAAGAAGGCAAGAACGCTGATTACATCCCGGCGCTCGCCAAGGTCGATCCGAACCTGTTCGGCATCGCGGTGGTGACCGCCGATGGCAAGGTCTTCACCGCCGGTGACATCAAGACCGAAGTGTCGATCCAGTCGATCTCGAAAGTGTTCACCATGGCGCAGGTGATCCAGGAGCAGGGTCTCGAGGCGATCGAGAAGCGCATCGGCGTCGACGCCACCGGCGCGCGCTTCAACTCGATCATCGCGATCGAAGGCGTCCGCACCGTCGTTGGCACCGGCGCCCCTGAAATGAATCCGCTCGTCAACCCCGGCGCGATCTCCGCCACCAGCATGGTCAGCGGCAAGAGCTCGGACGAAGTGTGGAAAAAGATCATCGGCTTCCACAACGATGCCGCGGGCCGCTCGCTTACCGTGCTGCAGGACGTCTATAAATCCGAGTCCGACACCAACCAGCGCAACCAGGCGATCGGCGCACTGATGCTCGCTTACGGTTACATCAAGGACAACTGGCAGCAGGCGGTCGATCTCTACACGCGCCAGTGCTCGATCGGCGTCAACTCGCGCGATCTCGCGATGATGGCCGCGACGCTGGCGTTCGGCGGCAAGAATCCGGTGACCGGTAAGCAGGTGATGGACGCCGGAAAAGTCCCCGGCGTGCTGGCGGTGATGGCCACCGCCGGTTTGTATGACGACTCGGGCAAGTGGCTGTATCACACCGGACTGCCGGCGAAGAGCGGCGTCGGCGGCGGCATCATTGCGGTGTCACCCGGAAAGTACGGCATTGCGGTAATCTCGCCGCCGCTCGACGATGCCGGCAACAGCGTGCGCGCTCAACGCGCAATTGCCGATATCGTCACCGCCCTCAACGCCAATCCGTACGCGTCCCGGTAGCACCCCGCCGTGACCCGCCTCCTGTTCGCCGCGGCGATGCTCCTCGTCGCGGCGAACGCGTTCGGCGCCGTCAAGACCGACGTCGTGATGCTCAAGAACGGCGACCGAATCACCTGCGAAGTCAAGGAGTTGTCGCGCGGCCAGCTGCAACTGTCGACCGACGACATCGGCACCATCTACGTCGAATGGGACAAGGTCGCGTCGGTCACGACTGCCGGGCAATACCAGGTGACAACGACCTCCGGCGCGCTGTTTGTCGGGACGCTGTCGCCGGCGGCGATTGGCATGCTCACCGTCGCCGGCACCGAGGGCACCACCGACCTCGGCCTACTGAACATCGTTTCGTTTGCGAGAATCAACGCCGGCTTCTGGAGCCGCATCGACGGCGCGCTCGACGTTGGCGGCAGCTACACGCAATCAAGCGACGTCGGGCAGTTCTCCGCGGCGCTGGATCTGACGTATCGCCGTCCGCGCTACGAGGTGTTCACCTCTTTCGACGGCAATGTTACGACGCAGCAGGAAGCCGACACGACGACCCGCATCAACTGGCGAACGGGTTATACGCACTTCCGCGCCAACCAGTGGACGATCAATCCATTCCTCTACGTCGAACGCAATCCCGACCTCGGCCTGACCGTGCGCGGCGCCGGCGCGCTGGCCATCGGCCGCTTCCTGCATCGGTCGATACGCGCCAGCACGCAGTTATTCGGCGGCGGCTCGGCCGGCATCGAGCAGCCGATTGAAGGCGAGGCGGTCAGCAACATCGACGCGTTGCTCGGCGTGAGGACGTCGTTCTACCACTACGACGCCCCCAAGCGGAACATCGACTTCTCGCTGCTGCTGTTTCCGTCGCTCAACGATTTCGGCCGCGTGCGCGCCAACGCGAACGTGAAGCTACGTCAGGAGTTGTTCCACGACTTCATAGCGGCGATCTCCGCCTACAACGCCTACGACAGCCGCCCGGTGGTGGCGGACGCCAACCTCAATGACTTCGGCGTCACCTTTTCAATCGGTTGGACGTTCTAGCGGTGAACCTTGTACCGGTCAGGCCAGATTCGCTCCATTCGTTCTCTGTAACTCCCGACAGGCTGTTCAGCTCGTGCGGCCGATCATCACCTCGGTCGACTTGATTATGGCTACCGCTTCGTCGCCACGTTTCAGCTTCAGCTCGGTCACCGCGTCGCGGGTGATCACTGCCGTCAAAAATTGCTCACCAATTCGCAGGCGGACTTGTGAGAGCAAGCCGTCGCTGCGGACTTCCTCGACGATGCCGCGTAGCTGGTTGCGGCCGCTTAGCGCAACGAGCACGCCGGGCGCGCTCCTGACGGCGGCGGGCGCCGTCGGCCGGTTTTGCGAGAGCAGCACGCGATCGATTTCCGATTTCGCGATGCGGTGATGACCGCCGCGCGTGGTGGTGGTGCGAATGGCGCCGTCATAAATCCATTGCTTGAGCGTGGAGTACGCCACACCGAGGCGATCGGCAGCAGCCCTGACCGTCAGTAGATCCGTCATTGGAGCTCACGCACCTCAATCTTGTTCACTTGTCTGATCCAGCGGGCCGGCCGCTTGTCGTTGAGCACGACGGTGCGCAGCCCGCGGTGCGAACCAGCCCAGCGCCAATGTGGCGCATCACTGAAAACCGCCCTGAATCGAGGTTGAAATCAGCTGAAATCATACTAAATTAACTATCAGAAGCCATGAAAATAGCCCGTCGGCTGACGGCGACAACCACGCCCCGATGGCTGATTGCAGGCATTACAGTGCTTGCGGCGCTCACCACGCCCGCCGCCGCACAGCCCCCGGCTATGGTCGTCTCGGTGGCCGCGAGCATGCACGAGGCGCTTACCGAGATTGCCGGCGAGTATCGTGCGGCGACGGGTATGACTGTCGGGCTCAACACGGGCAGCTCGAACACCCTGGCGCGGCAGATCGTCGAAGGCGCGCCGGCGGCGCTGTTCCTCAGTGCCGATGACATCCAAATGGACGTGGTCGAAAAGGCGGGTCGCATCGTCGTCGGCACACGTACGCGATTGCTCTCGAACGCGCTCGCAATCATCGTACCCGCGGACAGGGCCGGCACCGTGACCATGGAGCACGTAATCAGTGGTCGGATCAATCGCCTGGCGATGGCCGAACCGAATGCGGTGCCCGCCGGTGTGTATGGGCGCGCCTTCTTTGAGCGGCAGGGCACGTGGGATCGGCTACGACCGACAGTGGTGCCGTTTCCGACAGTCCGGGCTGTGTTGGCGGCCGTCGAGAACGGACGTGTCGACGCCGGGGTCGTATATCGCACCGACACCATCAACGCGCGCGTGTCGACGATCGCCACCGTCGGCGATCTGAACATCGTGCACTCGGCGGCGGTGATCGTCGGTCCCCGCGCCGTCGAAGCGCGCCGCTTCCTTGACTTCCTCAGGAGCGATCAGGCGCGCGCGGTGTTCAAGAAGCGCGGGTTCGATCCGCAATGAGCGCAGAGACGTGGGCCATCGCGCGCTTTACCGTG